>CAZISK010001092.1:0-2623 GCA_964541355.1 uncultured Candidatus Obscuribacterales bacterium | reverse complement strand
CATAGCCGGCCACGAAACGACGACCAACCTTATCGGCAACGGTGTATACAATCTTCTCAACTATCCTGACCAGAAGCAGCTGATGCTGGACGATCCAAATCGGATTAGCGGTGCAGTCGAAGAGATTCTTCGATTTGACCCAGCCGTGCAACTTATTCGACGAATTGCCAACGAAGATCAAGAGGTCGGCGGCGTAAACATCCGTCGCAACGATGGGATAACGATACTGCTAGGAGCCTGTAATCGAGATCCTCTGGTGTTCGATCGTCCGGACGAATTCAATATCGAGAGAGAAAGTAACCGCCACCTCACATTTGGTGCTGGAATTCACTTCTGTCTGGGAGCCGAGTTAGCACGAACGGAAGCACGCGTAGCCTTTCGCCAGCTTTTTTCGCGAATCCCTCAGCTCAGGCTTTCAGGCGATGCGATCGTTTACAAAAAGCCATTTGGACTCCGTGGTCCGAAAAGCCTCTTTGTACGGACAAATTGAAGCAAGGTATAATCACCGATAAGTGACTTCTTTCCCCGACCGAGAATCAGTTGATGCTGTCCGAGAATCTGGGCTCGTCCAGTTTTGAGCCCGGTCCATCAAGGCGCGGCTGGCTCGGAAACTGATGCCGAGGCGGCCGCAGCGACCTTCTCTGAGGACTTCTTAGACACAGTCTTCTTCTCCTTGATCACCTCCACCGAGCATGGAGCGTGCGCTGTGACTGCGCGCGACACACTACCCAGAAGGTTATGCGGACAGGTTCTGTGCCCGTGTGACCCTATAAAAATCTTGTCAGCTGACCATTCCACGGCAGCATCAAGAATTTGTACCTTCGGTACACCTCTGCGAACCTCGAAATGCACAATTGCATCTGGTATCGAACTTTCCAACACCTCTCTGTATTTCTTACAAAGTTTGTTCGCTAACTTTTCTCTTTTTTCTTCATGCGCTGGCACGAGATCTCCAAGAGTCTCATTCAGTTCATTCCACGAGTCCAAGACGGTGAGTATACGGAACTCAGTATTCGGCTCCCAGTGTCGAGATTGGATCGCCTTTATTACTTCTTGCGAAAACGGAGAGTCGTCGACGGTCACTATTACTTTCATTCTTCTATCCTCAACTCAATTCTTCGAGCAATCTTCAGATTGTCGATGCCGACCTGGACTCCGCTTCAATAATTGATCACAGCTATAAAACGGAACCGGAGTGGTGTTTACACTTACAGTTTTACATGACACCTTATCCGGTGCATCCATCTGCCGGATGAGGATTCACCAACTAATAGATCGTTTATGCATTGATGTGGTTTTGACAACCGAACGACTAGATCTCAGCAATCGATCGAGACGTTAAACGAGGTTATAGTTCTTTTGTCGGTCGAATTGGGCTTGAACCTTGCTGTCGGAGAATCGACTTTCTCCGAACTAGTCGATATGTTCATCAGCCAATAAGCGAATGAAAATTTCTCAGCGCTTGTAGGCCCATCAACTGAGACCAGATTTCTTTGGCACATTTTTGTAATCATCCTTAGGGAGGATGATAATCTCTTTCGAGTTGGTTATATCAGTCTTAATGACTGTCCGGAATAATGAACATGACTGAGAAGAACCCTACCGGAGACCGCTGTCGAACCTCTTTCTTCGGAATTGAACCGTGGAAAATTTTACCTGTTGCACTGATCCTGTGCGCGATTGAATGGCTTCTGGTTGCGATTAACATGGTCTTCCGTTCAAAAGACCTGCTTTTGGGAATCCCGCTGCTTATCATTGGGATTGCTGGTGGCCTCGTCGGGTTCATTTTCATTACGCTTCCAAAGGAATCGTAATGACCAGCTCCGCTTTCTTGTCGATTGCTATTTGTTGGGGACGGGTAAAGTGCAGTCGATCTGGCGCTCGAAGGAGCCGGAAACTTGTCTCACCAAATTTTCATAGTCAACTTCTTATGCTCGCTTACTAGGCGGGCTCGATTCAAAAAGTGTTCTGCTTCCGCTGCTTGACCGGCATCTGTCAGATGTTTGGCAAAAATTTTATAGAGGTCTGCCAATTTGGGGTTAAATTGGCCTTCGTGCAGCTCAATGAGCATAATAGCGTGCTCATGGAGCTGGCGTGCCTCCTCGAATTTGTGTTCGTTGATGCGCAAGATGGCCTGTGTGGCTAGAAGTTGACCATGCAATAAGGAATCCTTACCAATTGTCGATGCACTGAGTGCAACACGGATTGCGTCTTCCAGAAGTGAGTTAGCGACCTGGAACTGTTTTTCAAGCGTCATATAGACTGCGAGTTGTTTTAGGACCAAGACAGTAAGTTGACAATCAGCGTTCTCTGCTTTGTTTAACAACTCAAGTGCCTTTTCTTCCTCTCTCAAACCTTCATCAAATCGGCCAAGTCTGAACAGCAAGACAGAAAATTCATGGTGCAGGAGTCCGGCTTCATTCCCGTCTAAGACGCCTGTGGCTTCGAGTGTATTTGCTTTTCGAATCAGGCTTTCCGCCTCATCCATTCTGTTAAGTGCAGACATGCAGATTGCTTTTTTGACTAGACAGACAGAAATGCAATCTGGTTTGGCCAGCTCTTCGGCTGCATGATGAGCTGCTTCATAACTCGTCAGGGCGGTGCGAAAGTCACCACGCTCGTA
>CAZISK010001091.1:0-2626 GCA_964541355.1 uncultured Candidatus Obscuribacterales bacterium | reverse complement strand
GGCACTACCACGTTCGAATATGCTGCAGACAATAAGACGCTCGCCAAATCAACTCGACGCGATGTCGACGGGAAAAAGGTCAGTGTATTGGAGTATCTTCCCGATGGAAAAACAGTGAAGACGTTTGAGTCTTTCGATGGCGACGAAAAGCTCAAGAGTAGAATGGAATACGGTGACAAAGGACAGCAGACAACATTCCTCTACACGAATGGAACGCTCGTAGCCAAAAGTGAAAAAGGTGAAAAAGGAACCACGACAGAAACCTACGAAGCAAATGGAAAGCTCAAATCCAGAACTGAAAGCGGCGAAAAAGGAGATACGATCTGGGTCTACGAAAACGGAACCTTGGCGTCCAAATTCGAGCCGATGCCAGATGGCAAAGGCGGAGAAGTTAGGACAAAGTATAACCCCAACGGGTCGAAAGATTGTACGATCCTGTACGACAAGGACGGACGGATGACGACGTATTATTCATACTTCCCGTCCGGTAAAGTCAGCTATGAGAGCGTTTATCCGAAAAATGGCCCATCCTCATGGACTCTTTACTCAGAGAGCGGCGAAATCACATCCAGGTCAAGCGACACATTGCTCGACAAATTGCTCCGATGAATTTTAACTCGAATGGATATATTCAACCGACCGAGCCAAGACTCCGACTCCAATCAATGCAGGAACAGCAAATCAGCTGTACGTTTTCTTACAACGATCACAATTTATTGAACTACCGAGCATAAAATTCGCAGTGTGTATTTGACTAACAAAACTCCGAACCAGCGAACAGTAGAACTCTTCGCGAGTGGCGCTTGGGCGTCGATGGCGATTAGAACAAAAGGAGAACATCATGTACACAGCCGATCAACCACAAGACACGTCCAATGAAAAAGCCGACAGCAGAAGCAGCAGCACCGCAATTGCTAGCTTCTTGCAAGACATTTACTCCTCGGCCTCACGAGACATAACAAATGCAGCAAGCAGTCTCGCCAAGGTTTTCATGCTACCCGCTCTGGAGATCGGAGGTGATACCACTGGTGATTCCGACAAACCAGGAGACAACGATCTTACCAAAACGGAGGTATCCAATGACGTAGACGACGCGAATCCGATAATACCAATCCAAACAGAGAGTGGTGCCAATACGGTCGATTCACCTCTAAGCAAGGTTGAGATAGAAAATGACAAGGACGACGCTGGCACTACAAGTGATACCAGTGCCAAGGAGGCTAACTCCAAGGAAAGTTCATCGAAGGACAACGGTGGACTCGACAAAGGTGCTATGGAGTTCAAAAAAGATCTATTGCCTGGACAGGCCGATGAGGTAGAGGCGAAGCTCAATGAACTCAAGAGCTCAAAGCAAAAACCGTTTACAAAACAGGATCTGTTGAAGGAGTTCGAGAAAGCAGGCGGAACCAACACGCTCGGACAAAGAACGGAGGAGCCTTCTCGGGGAGGCAAAGACAAGTCTTCCGATGAAGGCGCTCCAAAAGGTAAGCAGATCGAAGTCCCAAAAACGCTCCCACCAAAGCAGGACGGTTCGAGCAATTCCCAACCCGAAAAATGAGTACCTGATCAACAGTTTTATTTCGGAAAAACAATGGATAGGGACAACAATTAAGAGTTCGGCGCTGGGCTGAGCTCTTAATTGCCATTTCACTTGAGTGTAGCTCGCAGCAGCGTACGCTTAATGTAGGAGCTCAATCAGGTTACCTAGACGTAACGCTAGTACCGTTACTGTCATAGCAGCTGGAATCCCATACGCAAAGAATGAATCCCGCCGATTCATTCGCGGCGTTGTTGTCTTTGCACACATGAGGTTAAACAACCAATGGCTTTAGATTCATTCCCACAGGGTCCAATAGATTTCGCACCACCGAAATCGGAAAGTCCTAGAATAAACAACGAAGCGTTTCAGTTAATGATGGAAGCCTCGTCTCTTCGACCAAAAGACACGGTTCAGGTCAAAGCAGAATCGATTGAAAGTCCCGAAGAAAAGGCCGAACGCGAATTACTAGAATCGATTGCAGTGCTGATCGACGGCAAAGGAGATAACAAAGCTGCTATCAAGGTGTTACTAAGCCAACTTCCAGAAAAGACACTATCCCGTCCTATTTCCCGTCCAATAAATGAAAAGCTCAAGGCACTGGGCAGCGATAAGAGCGTCACTTTTTTGGACGGTAGCGACACGCGCACAATGAAGGTATATCGCGATCATAAAACAGAGCCTGAAAAGGGCGAAAAGTCTTCAATTAAGTGTGAGTTTCTGTACGAGGTCAGTGCGCCGGTTAAGAAGTAACTGGCAATGCCTCAGCCAAAAGAGCAACTAGTTTCATCGAAGTTCCCTCCAAACACCTGTAATATTCTGCCACGAACGCACGCAGTACTATCGCACCCGACTTAATCAGGCAACCAGCCCAAAAAAGATGTCTTTACAGGTTCTTGATACTATTTGGGAAGATTTGATAAAACTCTGATTTAAATCATGATTTCATCGTAACTGTCGACGAACCAATGCCAGAACATAGTTACGATGAAAGAGTCAGCTTGGATTGCACTCATATTAGTATTGTGCTTTGATACACACCCGCATCCTTGCAATGCCAATGCTCCTCAAATTGCTGACACTCAAGTC
>CAZISK010001090.1:0-2632 GCA_964541355.1 uncultured Candidatus Obscuribacterales bacterium | reverse complement strand
TGACCGGGGAGTGGAGCAACGTCGAGCAGGTGCGCCCGCTGGTGGAAGCCCGCAAAACGGTATAGTGAAGGCGACGAGACGTCTCGAATGGCGCAACTGCCTGCGCTTGCCAGCCTATTTCAACCGACGCAACTCTTCGTTGATGTCGTCGAGATCGAACTCCTCCGGATCGAAGTCGCCACCAATCCACTCAGTGTACGTCTCGTGTTCGCTGTGGCTGGGATCCGCGATCGCCGCCAGGAACTCGTCGTACCCCCACACGCCGCCGACGTCCTCGGGTGGACAGGCCCGCTTACCCTTGATGCAGACGGGATATTTCACCCCCGCTTCGGGCTGGATGATTGACTCCACCAGGATCTGATGCTCCCAACTGTCGCCGAAGTCATACTCGTAGATGAACTTGCGTTTTGGCTCGGGCGCGATCTTGCTCAAGGTGTGGCGGCGCTCATCGATCATCGGTTCCCAGTCGTCCGGCGAAGGGATGCCGTAATACTGGCCATCGATGATGAATTGGTGCAGGTGGCTATCGGTCCACCCCATGGCAAGCTGGATCACCTTGTGCAGCTTGTACAGGCTGAAGTTGCCCGGCACTAACACCCGCCGCCAGATGGGCGGCTTGCTGTCGCGCAGCGTGATCTTGATTTGATAGATAGGGCCAGCAGCGCCGGTCGCCTTGTTTGCCATAGTAACTTCCTCGCGAAGCGTGGTTAGGCGTTGACGTGTTTGAACTGCTCGACAATTTGCATATGGACCTTGACGATCGCGCCCAGAATGTGTTGAAGATTAACAGTGTCGGGGTAGGTGTTCATAGCGGTTATTCTACCCCAGGTTTGCGATATCCAGAAGAGAAGACTTTTTCCTCAATCCCGCCAGTTCCTGCCAGTGACTCACATTCCACCAGCGCCGTGCTGCGCCCGACGGCGACGGCAGCACGAAGAGCGCCGTGTCGCCGACCTTCTCGAGCAGCAAGCCGTACCCGACCGGCCGGCCCAGGAACTCGCTGCCCGCCCGCTTGCTGGTGAAGGCGAGGATCTTCGGCGCATAGCGCAGGATCGTGGCGCGCAGACGGTCTCGGTCGAAGTGGTGCTTGCTGAGCTGCGTATCGACACCGGACACCGCTTTGACCAGATCGGTGAGGCCGAGGCCGAAGGCGAGAACCTCGCGGTACTCCTCCGGCTGCAAGCGGCGCGGCGTCAGCCCGACTGCGTGGAGCGTGGGCCAGAACATGCTCCCCGGACCAGCATAATACGCCCCGCGCTGCGCAGACACAGTGCCGACCGCCGTGCCGCAGAAGACGATGTCAAGGCCGGGAGCGAGAATGTCAGGAAGGACGGTCATTTGTGACTCCGCTGAGATCAAGCCATGACCGTTTCGAAGGCCACCTGTAGCTGTCGAGGTTTGACAGGAGCGAAATTGAGCTTCTCAAAGCCGATGACCTTGCCCGTGCTGTCTTTCATCAGCACAACTTCCTCCCCGGTCTCTTCGGAGATTGCTTCATCCTGAGGATTGCCGAACCACACAGTCAAGGTGTTTCCTGTCTCATCGTAGAACACTTTTATCTGGGCCATACTCGCTCACCTTCCTTGATGGCGTCTGTGGGGTAGGTGGTGATCAGAAAGCCGTCACCATTGAGTCGCCTGGATACCGCACAGACCCATCGTCTAGGGCGCTCATTTCTGTAAAACAGGTAGACGTCAGAATCGCTCTTACTCTGCCGGATCTCATCTGGATGCAATAACGTGTCCTTGACGTCGGTCTCGCGCCCTGCCATCACCGGATGTTTGATAGTCACAATCAGCTCCCAATACCCCTTGGTCACGCGAACGCGAAACCCAAGCGGAGTTAAGACTTCAAACAGCACCTCTTCTTGCGACGAGTCTTCAGACATAACTGTATTATAGCCTCGATCAACGAACACGCCAGTCAGAAATCACTTTGTTGCTCATTTTCGATTCCCCACGGCACAGTTCGGTCACGCCTGTGTTTGAGGTGCGCCCCTTGAACGGGTCGAGTTTGGCGACGCTCTGCTCCCGGCACACGCCCACCACGGCGTAGCCCCGGTCCAGCGCGTGCTGCACAATGGTCTGCCCGAGCTTGCCGGATGCGCCGACGATACAGACTCTCTTGATAGTCACTTGCTCAAGACCTCTCGGCAGCGGTCAGGTTTTCGTCGTTTGGTCGCTACTCCCGCACGCTATGGCTCATTGAGCAGTGACAAGTAGAACGTCTCGATGGTGCGCCTCACGAATGCTGTGAATTGCAAGGTTCTATCGAATTTCGCAACTTTAGCTTGCGACGAATCCTCCATATGAATCTACTTTTGAAATCTTACCTCACCTGAATAATGAAAGCTGAATGTCTTTGAGAAGATAATCATTCAATTCCAGTTGAACATTATCCCTCAAATCATCGGGAACATCCCTCGTCGCAAGAATTAATTGGAAGTCGGTATTCTCTTTCATCAACAGAGAAAACTTCTTCATCACTTTGTCATAGACCTGTGGATCCATGTCATCTTTATTTGGTGTATCAATCATCAGAAATCTTGGGTAGTAAGATTCCTCGTGAAGTGAATACCGCAACAACGAATAATAGTAACCTAAGATGGTCAAATCCCTTTGTACCGAACTGA
>CAZISK010001089.1:0-2632 GCA_964541355.1 uncultured Candidatus Obscuribacterales bacterium | reverse complement strand
TCTTGATTAAGGGATAATGAGTTGGAAAACGGTTGCGCGCTTTCTATTAACTCACTATAAGGTTCGAGAGGGTAGCTGTCTCGTTGAAGGTGGGGTAACTACGATGTGGAAAGTACTAAGCGATTTTGCACCGGGTGTGATCAAGCGATGCTAAAAGAGGGGTGAAATGACTGAGTCGATCAAAGGATTCTCCGTTCTGCTCCTGGTTTGCGCGACATTGCTGTCCTGCCAAAAGCCCGCCGCAGCCGGGCAGATCCTCAAAGGTCGCATCGAGCAAATCTTCGGATCGCAAGGCGAACTGTCGGCTCCAAAGGAGCTGGAAGCGACCGCGAAGAAGCTCGATCCCGGACTGATCGAGCGCAAGCTGGCTCCAAACAGGGTTCCAACTTAACTTAAAAGTTTTCCTGTCACTTTGCGCGGCGAATGGCAGGGACAGATAACGGTAGTTCAAACCGACTGCATGGATGCATATTGGAACGCTCTTCCCGGAGAGGCTCGGGCAGACAAGCAGTTTTTCCAGGTCGGCAAAGTCGGCGACGCCATGTTTCGTTTTTTCGCCTTGCGAGATCAAGTGACGATGGCACCGCCGATAGTGCGCTTCCTGGTCGGACCGAGCGAGGCAGGCATATTCAAAAGAGAAGCCAACGCGGTATTCCTGGAGATGAACGAGTTAAACGGTTCTCAATGGAAAAGCAACAGCGGCGAATGCACCTTCAGCAGTCGCCTTTTAAAGAACAAGGCGACAAAATTGACCGCTACTACAGTCGAGCAGGACATCGTAGTTGAAGCGACAATCGAAAATATCAAGACCAGGCAGCGGACCAAGTTTTATTCCGAACATGTGCTGCAGTTCGAGAAGACTGGACCGTTTCAGCTGCATGTTCAGGTGGCGGAAGCCTCGTACGCACTCAGTGGAACGCTCTGGAAAAGAATGCTTTTCGACGGTGTATTGCGTTAGCCACCTTGTAAACTTCTCATATCTCTCACAGGTTCAGCTCAAGGAGCTGTTTCTCCCGTCCTAATTAGTCGAGACTAATGAAGCAAGCGCCAAGCTGGAAGATACTGTGTCTATCTACCTTGGCTCGAATCTCATGTGTGGAATCACCGGTTACCTGAATCTAAACGGCGCCGCTCTCAGTCCAGATCAGCGCCATCTGCGCTCGATGTGCGGCAGTATTCATCACAGAGGACCGGACGAACAAGGGATGACGGTAATCGGGCCCGCCGCGCTCGGCATGACACGTCTGTCGATCATCGACCTGTCCACCGGTCAACAACCGATCAGCAATGAAGACGCGACAATCTGGATCGTCTTCAACGGCGAAATCTACAACTTTCAGGAGCTGAAAGAGCGCTTGATCAGGAAAGGGCACACGTTTAAAACGAAAACCGATACGGAGACAATCGTTCACCTCTACGAAGAATACGGCTTCGATTGCGTTCAGCACCTGGAGGGCATGTTCGCATTTGCGCTCTGGGATAGCAACAAGCGACGACTGTTCATCGCAAGAGATAGGTTGGGGGAAAAACCTCTCCACTGGTCGATCTTTGACGGTCAGTTCATCTTCGGTTCAGAGATCAAAACCATCCTCGCGCATCCCAATACGAAGCGAAATATCAATCCTCAGGCGCTTCAAGAGTATCTGGCGCTGGAGTCCGTTCCAGCTCCGAGCACTCTGTTCGACGGGATTCATAAGCTGCCGCCAGCGTCGTTCATGTGCATCGAAGATGGAAAGGTCAACATCACGCGATACTGGTCGCCGCAGCTATCAAACAACACGATGAGCGAAGAGGAGGCCAGCCTTCATCTTATTGAACTGCTCGATCGCTCCGTAAAACTGCGCCTGATCTCTGACGTGCCGTTGGGAGTATTTCTCTCCGGCGGCATCGACTCATCCACGATAACGGCACTGGCAGCGCGTCACGTTCCGAAGAAGCTCAATACATTTTCAATCGGTTTTCCCGACAAATCTTTCGATGAATCCAACTACGCCAAACTTGTCGCCCGGCACATCGGCACGGAGCACCACGAGGCCGAGTTCAATCCGGCCGAGGCGATTACCACGATGGACGAGTTGTACAACGTGATCGACGAGCCGATTGCGGACGCATCGATACTGCCGACCTACTTCTTGTCGAAGATGACACGTCGCGCCGTCACAGTCGCACTCTCCGGCGAAGGAGGAGACGAGCTGTTTGGCGGCTATCCCACTTACATCGCACATCAGCTCGCCGCCGGTTGGAACGGAATTCCTGCTGTTTTGCGCAACGGGCTTTTCAAGCCAATCATCAACTCTCTTCCGGTCTCACTCAACAATCTTAGTATTGACTATAAACTAAAACGCTTCATCGCCTCGGCGGAAGAAGAGCCGGTAACGCGGCATCTTAAGTGGATGGGCTCACTGCTGATTGCCAACCATAGCGCGATTATAAGTCCAGCACTGCTCGACAGCATATCGGCTTACGAGACAGACAAAGACCTGATCGAGGAGCTGACCGAAACGCGATATCTGATGCAGGGTTTGGAGAACTGCCGCAACGTCGTGGATACCGCTATGCGCATCGATGTCAGCTGTTTTCTCGCTGACCAGCTCCTGGTCGTAGGAGTCGTAGCCGGTGCCGTTCAGCTTCT
>CAZISK010001088.1:0-2635 GCA_964541355.1 uncultured Candidatus Obscuribacterales bacterium | reverse complement strand
TAAGTACGGTGCACACCAGCTCCGCCGCTCAAACCGTAGATCGCATCATCGACGCCTTCCCGCACGACCAACAGCAACAGATAAGAATAATGCTGTCCAACAGTCTCGTCGCCGTTATCAGCCAGACACTCATCCCCCGGCAAGAGGAGCTGGCTGGTGGCAGCCCGATCACCAAGGGTCGCATTCTCGCGGCCGAAGTGCTGGTCAACACGGCAGCGGTGGCCAACCTGATCAGAGAAGCAAAAAATTCGCAACTCTACGCCACCATGCAGATGGGCTCCAAGCAAGGCATGCAGACGCTGGAGCAGGCCTTGACCAATCTCGCGAAAGCAGGTGTCATCACCGTGGACGATGCCTACTCCAAGACGACAAGACCGGATGATTTGAAGGTTTTGTTGACACCGGAACGGAGCCAGCATGCCCAATCACTCTCACAAGAGCCGCCACCAGAGAGGCGTTCGATGTTCGGTCGTTTGCAGTCATAACGACAGAATCGCGAGAATCAAGAGGACGACGACGTATAAATGGAGTATGTTTACACAGTAAGAGACGCCCAGGGCAAAATGCGGCAAGCAGTTGCTCAAGCCGAATCTGCAGCCATTCTACGTACCCGATTGTCAGCGCGGGGACTGGATGTGATCGACATTCGCGAACGCGGAGGGCTCTCCACTCAAGACATTAAACGTCAACTGATGGTGATGGTCGAGTCGCTCGAGCAGGTCACGCTGAAAGACATGGTCGTTTTTTCCCGACAATTTTCCGCCATGGTCTCATCCGGAGTCGCTATGCTCAGGACTCTGACGATTATCGTCGAGCAGTGCCCTAACAAGCGGCTCAAAAATGCCCTGGACGACATCAGAAGATCGGTTGAATCGGGGCTTTCATTGTCCGACGCGATGGCAAGACAGTCCTCCATCTTCGACCGTCTCTACATCGCCATCGTGCGAGCCGGAGAGACCGGCGGTATTCTCTCCGATGTATTGAAGCGCTTGGCAGATTATCTCGAGTACAAAGAAAAGCTCAATCAGAAGGTCAGATCAGCGATGGTCTATCCCACGGTCGTTTTGATAATCGCCCTCGGCGTTTTCTGGGCCATGCTCACATTTGTTTTGCCGGTCTTCGAAGGTCTCTTCAAAAACATAGGCGGCGAACTGCCCTTGTACACGCAGTTCCTGATCGCGCTGTCGGAAGCTGTCCGATCAATCTGGATGCTCGCATTCGTACTCGCGTCGACAGTGGGTGCCTTTCTTTTGCGCCGCTACTATAAGACTGAAATCGGACGTTTGCACATTGACGGCATCATACTTACCCTCCCTCTTTTCGGCGACCTTATCAAGAAGGTTGCCATTGCCAGATTTAGCCGGACTTTTGGCACTTTGATAAGAGCCGGGGTACCGATGCTCAATGCTCTTGACGTAGTAAAAGACACCGCCGGTAATGCCGTGGTGGCGAAGGCGGTCGAAACAATCTACGATGAAGTCCGGCAGGGCGGAACAATTTCAAAACCTATGGGACGCAACAACATTTTTCCGCCGATGGTTACACAGATGATCGCTGTCGGTGAAGAGACAGGCCGCCTGGACGATATGCTATCGAAAGTTGCCGACTTCTACGATATGGAAGTCGAAAATTCAGTCGAGCAATTGACCTCCTTGCTCGAGCCCATTATGGTGGTCGGCATAGGCGGAGTGGTCGGATCCGTTGTCATCGGAATGTACTTGCCAATCTTTACCGTCATTAACCAGCTCAGATAGAGAACTCTGACTGTTACTTCTTGTCTTCTTTTTCTACAAGCGATGTCAAAGCATCAATCTTTTGGTTAAGCTGGCGGACTGAATGCCAGAGGAATGCAATGGCAAACCATATTACCAGAATGGCGGCAGAGGCTGCGCAAACTGCGGCGGCAAGCTTCTGCAGATAGGCAGCCACCACTATAGTGAGCGACAGCGCGATCGTCATGAAGCCGAGAATAACAAGATAGACTGCCGAAAGCGGTCTGACCGGCTTCGCCTTCGCTACACGAAACAAGCCTGTGTATGTTGTTGTCGCGGGTTCTGGTCGACTTTCCATGGTGTCACTTTTTATGGAGTAGCTTTCTCATCGATTATCTTCCCAAAATTTAGGGATACCCGACCCTTTCGATGCAAGCAACAACATTAAACGGTAATGTTGCTGGTAAATAAATATCAGAATCTGGTAGAAAGTCTTAGAGAAGGCAGAGTTGTGAGCGGTTGAGCACAAATTTTCCAGGAGCGCGTATGCGAGTACTTGTATTGGGTGGAACCGGTTTTATCGGTTCGTTCGTAGTTAAGGAGCTGGCTGGACGTGGGCAAGAGGTCACAGTCGTGCACCGCGGCAAATCAGGCGGGGGTCTACCTGACAATGTCAAATCAATGATTTTCGACCGTAGGGAGTTGTCAGCACATGGTGCTCAGCTTCGAAAGCTCTCGCCCGATGTGGTCATTGACATGATTCCCCGGACGGCGCAAGAGACCTGGGTATTGAACAGAGCTCTTGCCGGCACGACCGGGCGCATCGTTTCGATAAGCAGCATTGACGTGTATCGCGCCTACAATCGCCTGCGCAAGAAAGAGCCAGGAAGTCCGGATCAGACGCCGCTCAAAGAGGATGCGCC
>CAZISK010001087.1:0-2638 GCA_964541355.1 uncultured Candidatus Obscuribacterales bacterium | reverse complement strand
AAGACGCCTGGCCGCTGCAATGCTCAAGAATGTTATTGCCGCTCCTTCGGTTCTGCCGGGGAACGCAGTCGATGTAGAGAGTGTCTCTGATGTGGCATTAGCTGTCTACACCTCATATAACAATCTAGCTGAGTCCACTCGCGATCAGTTGCTCGAAGACTCTTATCCTCAGGGCGACATGAGCTGTTTGAATCGGCGCCTGAGCAGTTTACGCTCCCAACTCATCGCTCGAAAAACAGTTTTGACCGAAAACAAAAAGCAGGCAAAGGCGCGAAACGACGAACTCGCCATCGAGCTCAAGTCCAAGCAGCAGGAGCTTCGATATGTACAAGAAGAGCTGGAGAGTTTAAGTTTGATGCTTCCCAAGACAAAGAAGCAAACTGAGTCCTATGCAAAAGCCTACCAGGCGGGTGTTATCTCAGCAGTGGAATACCTTCAAAGTCAAAAGCGTCAGGCAGAAGACGAAAGAATCTTGCTAAGAACCAGAGCCCAGATTAGCAAACTCGAAAGTGAGATCAATGTCTTGAAATCGAAGCAAATCGAGGTGCAATCGCAGACAGTTAGTGATGCCTGTCAGATCGATGCTCAAATAGCCGATTCGCGCCAAATGATTGAAAGTGTCGGTATGCAAGTTCGAGATTGCTCGAGAAAAGACAATGTCGCAAGGACCGCATTTAATGCCGCAATGGCCAAAGCCCGAGCCGTACTCGCCAAAGAAATGGTGGAAATCAAAAAGAATAAAATCAAACTCGCTCAGCTGCGAGGCAGCATACGAGACGCGAAACACATACTTAACCAAAATGAATTGCGCGCATCCATCGAAGGCATTGTCACGAAGATTGCTCTACGTGGTGAAAGACAAGTGGTTAAGCGGGGCGAGACTCTTCTGACTTTGGTTCCGGAAAACGCAAAACTGGTGTGCCAGGCAAGACTATCGCCGAAAGATATCGGATTCGTTCGAAAAGGGCAAGAAGCAAAGCTAAAGCTTGATACCTTTCCATTTCAAGATTTTGGCGTAGTTGAAGGACAGGTGGTCGAAGTCGAAGCGCACACGACCGTTAGTGAAGACAAGAACGCTGAACCATACTACAGAGTCAAAATTACGCCGAAACGAAACTGGCTTATGGCTCGTGGCAACAGGATCTACTTTACGAGTGGCTCTTCGTTGACAGCAGAAATAGTTCTGCGTCAAGAAAGCATTCTGGACATTATCCTGAGCCCA
This sequence comes from uncultured Candidatus Obscuribacterales bacterium, assembly GCA_964541355.1. Lineage (GTDB taxonomy): Bacteria > Cyanobacteriota > Vampirovibrionia > Obscuribacterales > Obscuribacteraceae > JADYXR01. Next base: position 1,416 of record CAZISK010001087.1, on the reverse strand, counting down.
ATCAAGAAGGCGGCACAACCAAAATGGAACTAGCAGCAAAAGACATTGTCAAATACGTTGGCAATCATTTTCTCAATGGTTTGAAGTCAATTTCGCAGGGTAGAAGGCAGCAGCGAAAGTATCCCTTCATTCGGCAAGAAAGCAGGATGGATTGCGGACCTACCTGTCTCGCTATGCTATCTCTCTTTCACGGCAAGCGCATCAACATCAATCAGATAAGACAACTTTGTGATGTCGGACAATATGGTACAAGCCTCCTTTTGTTGGCGGAAACCGCCGAGAAGATTGGTTTGACGGCTCGTGGTGTGCGTGTTAATTACGCAGGCTTGATGAAGTTAAACACACCCGCCATATGCCACTGGGGGCGAAACCATTTCGTTGTTCTCTACGAAATTTCAGAAACGAGCGCCATCGTAGCAGATCCGGAAATAGGCATTCTGACGCTAGATCGCGAGGAATTTGTCCACAATTTTTCGGGTTTTGCGCTGGAGCTTACTGTCACTCCAGAGCATGGAAAACATTTCCAGGCTAAATCTTCGTTTTCCATTCTTCTTCCGATTATTGCTTCGCACCAGAAAGCATTGCGGGACATTTTTATAGGCAGCGCTGCGGTCCAACTTCTCAGCCTGGCTTTGCCTATGTTCACGCAGGTAGTGCTGGATAAGGTAGTCGTGCATCAAAGCATTTCGATGTTGAACATGCTTCTTTTTGGAATGGTGATTCTAACGCTATTCCAATCGGCAATCTCATATCTGCGATCGTTCGTGCTTACTTTCGTGAGCTTGAAAATCGATCAGACTTTGCTGATAAGTTTTTACCGTCACTTGCTCAGTCTGCCGATTCGGTTTTTTGAAGACAGAACTATCGGCGAGGTCGTGACCCGCTTCAAAGAAAACGACAAGATTCGCAATTTATTGTGCGGACCGGCGGTCACAATTGTTCTGGATCTCCTGATGGCGTTCGTTTTAGTCGCTATAATCTTTTCGTACAATCTCCTTTTCGGCCTCTATGTCTTTATCTACTTGCTTCTGCTTGTAGCTGTAGTGGCTTGCTACACGCCGATCTTGAAGGCGCTCAACCGCAAAGTATTTGACAAGCAAGTCGCCACTGATTCTTTCGTGGTTGAATCTATTCGAGCCATCGAACGAGTGAAGTCGGCGGGAGCAGAGCAGTCTACTCGCTGGAAATGGGAAGAGCTTTTTTCTGAAAATCAAAATGCCAAGTTTAAGGAAATAACCGCGCGCAACATAGCACAGGCTATTTCCAGATTGATCAACATGCTCGGACAGGCGGTTCTATTGTGGCTTGGTGCGAACTGCGTAATAAGCGGACAACTGACAATCGGTCAATTCGTAGCGCTCAACATGATGGTTGGAATGGCCGCCCAGCCAATCTTGCGCATTGTCGATGTTTGGG
>CAZISK010001086.1:0-2640 GCA_964541355.1 uncultured Candidatus Obscuribacterales bacterium | reverse complement strand
GGACTCAGAGCCGTACGCAGGTCCTCAAGTAAAAACTTTCCGTATCGGGTGTAGTACTCATCATGAATGTGACATTTCTCTTCGGATGATAGGTTGTTCAGTGATGCTATCGCGTCTTTGAGCTGTTCGGCCGTTTGACCGTAGCCTAAGACCCCCATGCGAAGTTTATCGACGGTGTTGACTTGTCTGTTTGTAAGCACCTGCCGCAGCAAGTCATCAACTGCAGTACCGCGGGCGCTATCGCCGATAGGGGCACCCGACTGCAGGGCTATCAGATATGACTGACTCTCCGTATATTTCGACTGTTTCAGTAATCGATCCAGATAGGCCGGATTGTTGCTGAGGAGAGCCAGATCGGCCCGGTACTTGAACGGCGCCTTTCCTGTGTCGATCATGCTCGCAAGCGCATCGGCCAGCGGAGAGAAGGGCATTTCCTTGAGCATCGATTCAAAGCGGCGCATCGCCTGTTCGTCAGACCGGAAGGCTCGCAATCCATCCGGATCCTCGAAGATCGCCTCCATCTGTGTGACAAGATCAACCTCCGCCTCCGTCCAGGGCTTATGCCCTCCGAGCTGCTGGACCACCTCTTCGATGGGCAATTGGGGATACTGCTTGAGCGTATCTCTCACTTCCGGCTTACGAAGTGCCCTCTGCGCATCGCGTACTGCATTTTTCTCAAAGTCAAGCCAGGGGCGCGGCGCACTCGGTGTGGTGTCAAATCCTCTATCGCTGCAGTAAGCAACTAGAAGCTCAACCGGGCCGACATATGGTTGCCGCCCTTCACCCACGGCTCTCAACATCTCGTCTGTTTGCTTGCGCGCCGCGTCGGCGAATCGTCCAGCCGGAGCGCACTCACAGCGTTTGACCTCGGCATTGATGCTGTTTCTGAAGGTCGAGTCCGTGCGATACTGAGCACGCTCCGCTTCCGTCATTTGAGCGATCAGCCGCATCACTTTGCTTGCGGTCTTGCCGTCGGGATCGCGAAGATCACGCAACGAGGTCAAGGTTGGTAACTTTATCTCTCTGGCGGACTCATAAGTATCAGACGACATCATTTGATCGAATAGTGTCCGAGCCGGCGAATCTGCTCGCAGAGCACATGTCGCCACTTCTCTGGCTTGAGAGGACGATTTGAAGTGAGTCCATTCGGTCTTGCTCATGCTGCGAACCAGTTCGGTATTGTGATCACATCGCTTTGGATCAACTTCAATCTTGCCGACGAACGAGCCCTTTTCACCGAATACAATCAGGTCCTCCCACTTCGCGAGCTGAGCCTGCTTTGACCCAGGGCTGAACCATCGTCCGGCAGATGCCTCCAATTGCTTATGATAGGTAGAGTAAAACGCCCTGGCGCTCTTGTCCTGGTCGCTCAATTTGCTCTCATCCTGGTGGCTTACTTCGTAGCCTCGTCTGTATAGTGTTCTCTCTCCGCCAGAAAGGCGCGATAGTGCAAGCTCGATCTGTTGAGGATCGTTGGTCCAGAACCAGGTGTTCTTCGCGATTACTCGGTCGATGCTCAGATTGCCATGTTCCACCGCGTTGAGAGCGTCTAGCCTGGCGTCATCGGTCAGGTATTTTCCCAGACCGAGACAGTCTGGATTGACGAGCGCAGAAGAGAATGTCCCCGACCACTGAATTCCTCGTCTCACGAGAGCCGACCAATGTGCTCCGAATGCAGAATTAATCGACTCTGTCCATTCCGGCGACTTTAACGACTCCCGCTGCTCCGGGGTCGAGCCGCTGAGCAGTTCAAGGAAGAGACCGTGATCCGGTCCACCGTTATCTTGAGCGACGGAGAGTCGCACCAGGTAATTGAAGTCTCGGTCCGAGAGCGGGTGGTTGCCGTTGTAATAACGTTTTAACGACTCTTTTGTTTTAAAATCAAACGGGCTCTTGTCTGATACCAGGTCTGCGACTAGATCGGAGTGATACCGCTTTTGGTATGTATCCGTAAGCAGCGCGATCTCCTGTTTGTTCATGCTTCGAAGAATATCGCGCACCGCTTGTGGTGCATTGGCATTGCCGGTTCGAGCCTCGAGGATAGCACGCCTGAATGCGCCGGCATCGTCTCTGGTACCGTCCTTTACTTCCAGCAGTGTGATTATGTCTGATTGCGCCGGTCTATCGGAGGAAGAGGCAGAAAAGCTTTCGATTCTGTCATGCAAAAGAGAACCTGTCTTTTCAGCAACAATTCGATCGAGCAAATCACGCTCTTCAGGCTCCATCGGCTCGAGTGTTGCTCTAATTGTCGCCAGGTTAGGCATCGGTCGGTCCAGAGCTCCTGCTATCGTAGTCGCCGTCAGCATGCTTGCACCGGCAATCGCTTTGGTCCAAGCCGGAACCGGAATCTTATTGAGTTCGGTGTTGATGCCGCGAGCGGTGCGCGCACCAACAGGCTCGAATTGTTCGATACACAAGTCAGCAGCATTGGAGAGCCTGGAATACTTTGCGTTAACAACTCTGCCATCGAGTCTATAGGTGGTTTCATCCCTGGATTTGCTGTCTGTATACCTGAGAGCTCCATCTGCGAGAACTTGAAAATCACCGTTCCTTACGGCAGTCTTCTCTTTGTTCTGCCAGAGACCTGCTTCTACACGAAATAGCTTTTCCCCGCCCGGCAGCGTTATGCTCTTCAAGGAG
>CAZISK010001085.1:0-2647 GCA_964541355.1 uncultured Candidatus Obscuribacterales bacterium | reverse complement strand
CGCTCGTCGACTTCTCCGATCTGCCAATAGTAGTCGAACCCGGAGATGACGGCGAACCACCGGTCGTGGTGCTTAAGGAGTTCGTTCTCCCTGTCCAAGCGGGCGTCAATGTCCGCAAGAGAGTTCTGGACAATATTCAGAGAGAGGCCAAGCTCTGGAAAAAACTGCGCCATCCGAACATAGTCAGATTGCTTGACTTCTTCGTCGAAGATCAGCGTGCCTACCTTGTATTAGAGCATGCCGAAGGCATAACTCTGAAACAGATGGTCACCGCTGACGGTATCATGCCTGAACAGAAGGTTGTCAAACTGGCAATTCAAATGTGCGAAATCCTGTCCTATCTGCACCGCCGTCAGCCGTCCGTCGTTCACCGCGACTTTACGCCGGACAACCTGATCATCGACAGAGAAGGGAAGGTCCGACTCATCGACTTTAACGTGGCACAGCAACTCGAAGCTCAGACTACAAAGACTGTCGTTGGTAAGCATTCCTACATACCGCCCGAACAGTTCCGGGGAAAGGCGCTTCCGCAAAGCGACATCTACGCGCTAGGTGCAACGCTCGATTACATTCTTACCGGAAAAGATCCGGAGCCGATCTCCCAGGCCCATCCACGTCTCTTGCGCTCGGAAGTGAGCCTGGCGATGGATGAGATCGTCGCAAAATGCACTTCGTTAGGCTTATCGACGCGATATCAGGATTGCCAATCGCTTAAAGTGGACTTGTTGGCGTTGCTTGACGAAGACAACAGCTCGGCTGATTAGACGAACCGTAGATGTTCGATGCGACCGTTTGGAAGCCCAGGGTGAAGAGGACGAAGGAACTCGCTCGACCTGGAATTCACTTGGACGCAATGCCGTAAGTAGAATTTCCTCACGAGTTTCAAACATCATCGCTGAACGTCGACGACGTATCGAATCTTTACTATCCGAAATTGTATTTTCTCGATACCGACAAGCGCTAATTATAGCAATGATATACTCAACAGCCTAGCTTGTTTTCAGTGGTAGTCAACAGGCATACAAATAGGCATCAACGAGAGTCCAGAGAAATGACAGCTGCAACAAAATTCACTTTCCCGGAGCGGATATCACTAGGTGGGCTGTACTTGGCCGGCAAATCATTTCCTCATCAGAGAAAGTGGGTTGGCGAAGCAGTCGGCGAAGTCGCGCCTGCGGTGCCGGAAGATAAGATATTGGGTCTGCAAATCAGCGGTCATATATCGGAGTCGATGCTGGCGGAGTTTCAGCCGATTCTGAAAAAGCTTCAGTCCTTTGATCTTTCGACAGTGCGGTTTTCCGACCATGTTCTCAAGGAAATAACCCAACTAGAAGACACAATCGAATTGAGATTGGATTTTGTCCCATTTGAGGATAACCACGTCGCCAAGCTCACTCCGATGAAGAAGCTGGCCACCATCTGGTTCCTTCATACTTCTATCAGCAACAAAAGCCTGCGTTATCTGGCATCGCTACCAGCGCTCCAACATTTGATATTGAAAAAAACTGAGATCACCGATGGCGGTCTAGTTCACTTAAGAGATGCAAAACAGCTATGCACCTTGCTTTTGCCGTCAGAGATTACGGACAATGGTCTCGAGGAGCTGGCCAATCTCGACAATCTGATCCACCTGGATCTCTCAAATACCAGGGTCACCGATCAGGGACTTGAATTCGTATCTACCATGCCCAATTTGCAAACGCTCTGCCTCAATGATACCGCCATTGGTGACGCAGGATTGAATGCACTGTCACGACTGTCAAAATTGCGCACGCTTTACCTTAGCGGTACGAAAGTCTCAGACAAGGGTTTAGCAAATCTGGAACCGCTCAAGAATCTCGAGTACCTGGAGATTCGAGACAACAAGGTGACGGAGATTGCCCTGCAGCGATTGCGCTCGGCAGTGCCGGCCTGCACCGTATTCGGTCCTTAACTTCTCCTAAAGCTCAGGCTTGTCATGTCAGAAACATCGATAGTCGGAATCACATCGACCACAGCGACTGATCTGACGCAACTGGCATCAGCAGGCAAACTGGAGCCGGTGATCGGTCGAGATGACGAGATTGCACGCCTCATCAATATATTGACGAGAAGGACGAAGAATAATCCGGCGTTGGTAGGAGAAGCCGGTATTGGGAAAACGGCAATCATCGAGGGACTAGCTCAACGTATCGTCAACGGCGAAGTGCCCGAACGACTGAAGGGAAAGCGAATATTATCGCTGGAACTCGCCAATCTCATAGCTGGGACCTCAATGCGCGGACAGCTCGAGGAAAAGCTCAGTTCGCTTATTCGGGAAGTAACTGAAGCCGAAGGCGAGATCTTGCTATTCATCGACGAAATGCACTTGATGGCAGGTGCAGGGGCTGCCGGTGAGAGCGCACTGGACGTGAGCAATACGCTGAAACCGCACCTGGCGCGGGGCACCGTGCAATGTATAGGTGCCACCACTCTCATTGAGTACGCGAAATACATAGAGCGGGATCCGGCGTTGGCCAGGAGGTTTCAGAAGGTCGTCATACAGGAACCAGGCATTGAAGACACCGTGACCATACTGCGAGGCTTACGCCCAGGGTTCGAGGCCTTTCATGGAATAAAAGTTCGAGATTCCGCTCTCGTTGCGGCGGTGAATCTAACGGCCAGGTAC
>CAZISK010001084.1:0-2650 GCA_964541355.1 uncultured Candidatus Obscuribacterales bacterium | reverse complement strand
ACCGGAAAACTTTACGGTGCTAGTCTCGAGCTAGCCCAGTCAACCGACATGGGGAACGTTCTTTTCAGACAATCTCGCCGAGGACCTGTCGTTGAATGAGGGTAACGCTTCGATTGCGGACCTTTTTTCGAAAGTAAAGACTGATACCATTAATGATACCGCTAAGGATTGCGCGGGCTGCAAGGTCCAGACGCCCATCATGATCTCGACAAGTGATACCGGATCAATCGGCATCGGCGGCCAGCCGGCCAAACCTGTTCAGGAGCTGCCTGGCGAAGTGGCGTCGTATTTGAAGGGACAGCAACAGTACGCCAATGTGCAATCGGTACTCGATGAGTATCGCGCGGTGCGTGCGCGACAGGAAGATTGGACTGCCACCGCCGATGGCACCGCCGTCGTTCCTGCTCGTCGCATCGATACAACGATCGCGGCCAGCTCCTTACCAGAGGCGCTTCAAGCTCGAATCGACGAAGCGCTGAAGTCCATGACGGATTATCTCAAAGAGAATCCAAATTTTGCTGCCGGGCACTATCTCGTCGGACGGCTCTATGTGATCAAGAATGACAAAGACAAAGCGCTGGCTGAAATGGAAGCAGCGGTTCGGCTCAGCCCCAACTCTGCTTCTTTCCATTCCTGGCTTGCTCGAGCGCAGGAGCGTCTCGGCAAAGACGCCACCGACGAATGGCGTTCGGTCTACAAGCTAAACAAAAAGAGCTTCAGTGCAATCGACAACCTGGTCAGCCATGCCATCGATATCGGCAAGTACGACCAGGCGGCACAGCTGATTGGCGAAGGGCTGGCTCTCTATCCGGGCGACGCCGGTCTGCACGTGCGCATGAGCAACGTGCTTAAGCAACAAGGCAACATGAAGCATGCCATCGAGCATGCCCAGGAGGCGGTTTTTCTTGATGAGCATTCGTTCGATGCGCTTGTTAACCTGGGCGCGCTCCTGATAGCCACCAGGGATCTCAATGGAGCACATGCAGCATTTCGTCAGGCTCTGGAGTTAGGCTCGCCACAGCCGGAACACTACTATGTTCTTGCCGACGGCCTTGAAAAGACCAAGGATCCGGAGGGTGCGATTCTTGCCTTGACCAGATTCGTGGACGGCTCTGCCAAGAATGACAGACGAATCGATGACGCCAAGAAGCGTCTCAACGAACTTAAAAAAGCTTCTCAGTGATAAACTACTTATCTGGTTAGAAAAACCTCGTCAGGGTTGTCAGGACTGTCTGATTGCATCGTTATCGATCGATAGCCCTGAAGCGCTCGTCGAAATGAGGAGATGAGACATTGAAACAGCTAGAATCTCCCACTGATTGGTTGGAAGCACGCAAGATAAAAACGCGAGGACGGCAGGAGAAAAGGCCTGCCAATAATTTTGCCGGTGGCTTCTTCCTTGAGTCGGCAGAGATTCAAGGCGTTCAGGTTTCGAAGCTCAGCGTTTATCCGAAAGGCGCCGAAGCAGCGCCCAAAAGCTTTGCCGTGTGCGAGCAAGACCAGTCTTCCCCTTCCGAGGGCGATTCGGAGGACTCAACCGGCTGGGCATGGAAAAGATCTCAGCAGGACGAGCTTCTCCTTAATTTCGAATGGCAGCAGTCGTCTGAAAGCCGCTGGAATTTCTACTTCAAGCTTCCCAAAGACGCTATGTGTTTTGGGCTTGGCGAGCGGCTCTCCGGATTTAACTTACGAGGAAGAGTGCATACCCTCTTCAACCATTCAGATAATTTGCACGTGCCTACCCTGGATCCTTTGCACAAGTCGATACCGTTCCTCTTGATTCGGCACCAGGGACGATACCATGGTATTTTTCTTGACTCTCCGGCCCGACAACGCTGGTGTCTGGATGTCGAGTTGGAAGAGCAGGCCAGCATAGAGCTTTTGTCGCGTCGTGGTTTTACCGTTTATCTTTTCGACAACGCCTCGCTACCCGATCTCCTGGCTGCATACACAGCTCTTACCGGTCGTTCCAAGCTTCCGCCCAACTGGTCGCTCGGGCACCAGCAGTCCAGATGGAGCTACCCTGATGAAAAAACGGTGCTCGATGTCGCCAGCGAGTTTCGCACCAGGAACATCCCTTGCGACACCATCGTTTTAGACATTGATTTCATGGATGAGTATCGTGTCTTCACATCATCTCCTGAGCGTTTTCCGAACTTCAAAGAGATGATCGTGAAGTTGCAGGATCAGAACTTTCGTGTGGTGACGATTGTCGATCCTGGGGTGAAGAAAGATGCCAAATATTTCGTCTATCGTGACGGCAAGAAGCATGACTACTTCTGTAAGAAAGCCGATGGCAAAACTTTCTATGGAAAGGTATGGCCGGGACAAAGCGTATTTCCGGATTTCTTGAGAGAGGACGTGCGTTTGTGGTGGGCTGCCTTGCATGGCTTCCTGGTCGAAAACAACGTTAGCGGCGTATGGAATGACATGAACGAACCCTGTCTCTTTGGGCAGGGCTGCCCCTTGCCGCTGGATGCAATCGAGCTTCCGAAAGAGCATCACCAGTTATTCATGCAGCAGAGTCCGGAAGGTGATGTCGGTCATTTCGAGGTTCGTAATCTATATGGACTGCAAATGAGCCGGGCGACCTGGGAGGGGTTGACCGCCTTGAGACCGGACGAGCGACCGTTCGTTCTTTCTCGTGCCG
>CAZISK010001083.1:0-2653 GCA_964541355.1 uncultured Candidatus Obscuribacterales bacterium | reverse complement strand
CAAATCGTCGCCGCCGGAAGAGCTTAAGCGCATCGCCGATCTGGAGAGGGAAAATGCAGATTTACGCGCCCGGCTGGACGCTCCCGAAGCGAAAATCATTCCAGACGACGATATCTTGAACGAGCAAGTCAAGGCTCTTTTGAGCTCCGAATCCGACGAGCAGGTAAAGCAGTTGGAGCGTGAACTCGAGCAAGCCTATGAGCAGGTCGTCTCTCTGGAGGAGGAAAAGACGGATCTTACCCGCAGTGTTGCCGGTCTCGAGCGCGTCAACGATGCTTTGAATGCCCGCATGAGGCAGCTAGAAGATGAAGCGGTCGTCCTCAAGAAGCAGGCCCAATCCGCGGTCGCCATGCCCCAGCCACAAGGGGTGCCCGCCATCAACCCACAGATTCTCCAGGATATGGAGGGTTTGAAGACACAGAATGCAGCGATGGATGAGCAGATTCAGCAGTTTATCGCCATCTCGCGTGAAAAATCGGAATACATCGGTCACCTCGAATCAGCCAATTACCAGCACGAGTCCTTAATTCTCGAGCTCGAAGCCAAGCTGGCCGAGCTGCAACAAGAAGCAGACATGTTGGCATTGCAGCTGCAGAACGCCTTCCATGTCGGCTATCAGAAAGGCCTTTCTGACGGTAAAACGGACGACGAGGAAAAATCCGAAGATACCGGCAGCGAAGAGGTGCAAAGCGAGCTAGACGACGCTATCTTGTTCCCGGGAGACAATCCAGCCCATGTTGCAACCGGTGAGCAACCGGTTATGACTCCAGGTCAATATTACGAATTGCATCAACAAATGCCAAATGTTGAGATAAAAACTCAGCCAGAATCCGACGCCACAAAAGAGGCGGCAGCTGTTCCACCTACACCAACCGCCCCAGCGCCGGGCAGCTGGGACAGCGACCGTGTACTCAACTTCGCTCGCACAGGGCCCTATGTCGCCTCTACCTTCAACCCCTTACAATCACTTAGCTGGCGAGATCTCGAGACTGTTTACAGCATGGGCGTCCTATCCATCAAAGACTTCTCGCGCAATCTCAATGAGTATCGCCCGACTGACGTGGGCCCGACCATCGCTGAGACACCACAGCGGCCGCTGGATACCAATGAGAGTTACTCACAAGTCCAGGAAAGCGTCGAAGTCCTGGGTCAGGCGATCGACGACTCATCCGAACAGTCTGGGCTTATAGCCGATCTTCTGGGGGAAGCACCCAATCCCGAGCCCGGTCTGGACTTCATCGACGAGTTGATCGACATCGACAAACTCGACATCTTCGAAAGCCTGGAAGAGCTCGAAGAGCTCGGAACTATCGATGTTCTCAATGATCCTATCAACCTGCCCGACTTCGAAAACGCGGATGGCGCCGAAGAAGTTCAACCAGCTTCCGACGACCAATTGCGCGATCTTATTAAGGCCAGGATTAATCAGGCTCAAGAACAAAAAGTTGATCAGGATGTCAGAACACCTCCTGCGCCGGAAGGCGCGGAGGACGATCCGACCAAATCGTCGAAGCCATTCCCCGGTCTCAAGAAATTCGTCGGCCAGAAGGGACAAGATGCGCCGCCGCCTCCAGTAACAGCCAGCAGTACGACCCCGCCATCGGTAGCCGCCGCCGCCGCCAAGCACACGCCGCCGGAAATCCGCAAAGCTTGCATGATTCTGGGCATTCGCCCGGAAGATCTGACCAAGGAATCGGTCAATCGCGAGTGGAAAAAACAAATTACAAGCGTTCACCCCGATCTGGGCGGCGACACCGATTCCGCTGTATTCCTTAATACTGCAAAAGATACTTTATTGCGTTGGCTGGACCAAAACACGCCAAAATTGGGCGAAAAATTCGGCACCGGTCAGGGCGGTTCAACTCGATTTACTGGAAAGAATAAGCCAAACGACAAATCTTGATATAGTAAAACGACTTCAGAGGTTGTTTTGCTATGGCCAAGAATGTGGTCGCAATCGTTGGTCGACCAAACGTAGGCAAATCTACTTTCTTTAATAGATGTATCGGCAGACGTCACGCCATCGTGGACGATCGGCCGGGCGTGACACGCGATCGCTTATATATTGAAACTGATTGGTCCGGTCACGACTTCGTGCTAATCGACACCGGCGGCATTATTACAGACACTGAAGAGCCAATGGCCGCCCATGTTCGCGATCAGGTCAAGCTGGCGATTGATGAAGCGGATGTGATCGTGTTCATGGTGGACGGCAAAGAAGGTCCGACCGGTCAGGACGAAGACGTCGCCAATCTCTTGAGGCGCAGCGAGAAGCCGGTGATTCTTGCAGTTAACAAAATCGATAGACCAGGCGAAGAGGTACACGTACCTGAGTTTTTTGCACTGGGGCTTGGTCAGCCCTACTCGCTATCGGCAATGCGCGGAACAGGCGGAGTGGGGGACTTGCTTGATCTGGTCGTCGAAAGGTTCAAAGGCGAGGCTCGCAAGAAGAAGAAGTCCAAAGACGACAATAATATCGAAGAAGAGTCCAGCGATGTGGACAGGACGACGGAGCCGTTCTCAATTGCTATTGTGGGAAAACCAAACGTCGGTAAATCGTCGATATTAAACGTTCTCTGTGGAAGAGAAAGAACGATTGTCTCTCCCGAACCGGGCACCACCCGCGATGCCATCGACACGCCAATAAAATACC
>CAZISK010001082.1:0-2656 GCA_964541355.1 uncultured Candidatus Obscuribacterales bacterium | reverse complement strand
ATAATCAGCCGGTTTTCGTCCACTGCAGGAGGGGGCAGGATCGAGTCGGCACTATGGTGGCAATCTATCGGGTGAGAGAGCAAGGTTGGACGGCAGACCAGGCCTATGCTGAGATGCTTGCTCATGGGTTTCACAGGATGTTCTTCAAGTTGACCACTTCGGTATACGGAGCTGCTGTTCGTGAGAACAGATCAAACATGCAATTGCCACCATCACGATACAGTTGTTTTAAGTCAAGTCTCAAGCGCACGATCAGTATCAGGCATCATTTTCGAGTGGTGCGAATGCACGTAGCGAATCTGGTCAGGATAATATTCGGGAGTCGGCGGAGAGCCGAACAGCACCTTGGATACATTGAGAAATCGTTCGTTCAGGAGTCTTTAATGGATCGATATAAATTACTAGCAAGGGAAAACAGTCCATAAATGTTGATTCACTAAAACAAATTCGCAATGTCCTGCTGCGAACCCAGTTCAATGCAACTCCCCAGTTCCTAATCGGCATTGTCCATTTCTTTGAGATGACTGCCCGCCAAAGTAAACTCGAGCGGGTCAATGATATTCTCCAAACTCCTATTGCTGTACTGCAAGTGGTTGCAACTTTCCAATTTGATTTTCTAGCTGGCAAACTAGCTTGCTGAACTCCTCGCGGTTCGGCGTATCCTCCTCGATTTCGTCGAGCAAAGCCGCAAGCGAGCTTCTGCATTCAAGCACGCAATCGTGCCAGTTTTTTGACACTTGGCTGACACGAGTTTTCCGATAGAGCGGATCAATCGCAGACAAAAGCAGCTCCATCTGCGTGCATTTAAGAACCAGCTTCTCCTTGCCTTTCGGCGCCCAGACATCTTGTCCCTCTTCAGAAAAAATAGTCAGCTCTTTGAGCTTTTTAACGTCATCAACAAGATTTTCGACCGTGCTTGCCACGATTTTTGTCCTGAACTCATCAAGAGAATTCGTACGCGCCAGTGATTTCAAGGAATCTACGAACAGGTCGTGTCGGACACCGTCGCATTGAAGTTTGTACTCCTCGGGCGACATCGGAGAACCTCTATCTGTCGCAAGGTCCGAATCTTTGCCCAAAGTAAACATAACGTCAGGCAAATCAGGCAAAATCTTCAAATTCGAGAAAGTGACTGTTGAAAATAGTCCGTTGTCATTGAACAAGCTCCATTTGCGAGGCACACGCATTACCGAATCAGGTAGAAGCCGAAACATCAATTCGCCGCTTTCGCCGATAAGCTCGATCACCTGGAAGGATGAATTTCCCGCAGTACCGGTGAGGCACTTTTTGTCAGCCGCTGTGTCAACGGCTTGAGATAGCATGCTGCACAGGTCTGACTCAAGCACGCTAAAACCATTCGCCGTCCTCAGCATTTTGGATTGCGGTGACAGCGTTACCTTAATGCCGCCAAGCGCCCCACCCATTTTGCCACGAATCTTTCCGTCGGCCTGGCGCACTACGATGGCACCACTGCGCTTACCTGCCTTTTTTGCTTCAAATCGAACGAGATTTGGCGCCTTAAAATAGAGAGTACCTGTCTCAACTACGTTCTTTCCTTTTATCTTCGTCGAAAGGATGCTTTCGTAGGAATAGCATTTCAAGGACTTTGCTCGATTCAACATCGCGCCCAGAACTGTTCTTCCATCACGCGCCGTGTCACTCAGTATGCTCTTCGGCATCTCAAAATAATCGTCATCAGCGCCTTGTGCTGAAGATGACGTGGCGCTCAAGATGAACACGGAAAGAACAACCCCGAGGACATTTGTTTGAACTCGCTTTCTTGACATAATTTTCTTGACCCATCCAACAACACAAGCCTCGTTCACCACTATCTTGTACCTTCAAGAGACTCATTGCATGGTCAAAAGGAATGATAGGGTGTCCCTCTTTCGATGGATTTAACCGGAATCTACAATCCAACAATCAGAAGAACTCTTCATCTGTCCTAGACATTGACATCATCCCTTCGACTGGTGTTCAGAATCAATCCTAGTGTCGATGAGAAACTTTATGAGCCGAAGCACAATAGCAATGTTGCCGGAAGCAAAGACTGCTGGAATCGGTCGATTACGTATAGCCGGCCTGGCAATATTGCAATTTACAGAAAGGTAGAAGATATGAAAAACTCACTACTAACCAAAGAAGAAACTAAGAAAGACGAGCTTGCACAGCCACGCCGAGAGAGTCCATTTTTTATGCTACAGAAGGAAATGAACAGACTGTTTGATGATTTCGGACATGGAAGAAGTCTCTTGCCCATGCTTTGGCATGAGCCATTCGGAGAATTTCACGCAAAAATTGATGTAAAAGATACGGAAAAAGAAGTCGTAATAACATGCGAACTACCTGGAATTGATCCCAAGGATGTAGAAGTCACCTTGCGACAGGATAGCATTACGATTAAGGGTGAAAAGAAGGAAGAGAAGGAAGAGAAAGAGAACGGATATTATCGAATGGAGCGCTCATATGGCTCATTCCATAGAACACTTCCATTGCCGTTCGGCATCGATCGTGATAAAGCGACGGCAAACACTAAGGATGGCGTAATGAAAATCACTTTGCCGAAGACGGGTGAATCCCTCAAGGCTGAGAAAAAAATTGATGTGAGTAAAGCATAGTTTTACAAGAGAGAACAGGTGCGCAAAAGACTCGGTGC
>CAZISK010001081.1:0-2665 GCA_964541355.1 uncultured Candidatus Obscuribacterales bacterium | reverse complement strand
CGCGCATCGATATACGACTGGTAGAATCGCGATCCTCAAAGATAATGCCATGCGTTTATCCGCGCAGAAAAACCTGAATCCGGTGTTGGTCGGCGACGATGAATTTGCACAGCTCGACAGAGTCTTCCACCAGATGGCAGAGGTTATAGATCGGGCGAATCTGAAAGAGCGAATGATCATCGACAATGTCAGCGATCTCATTTGCACGATAGACTCCGAACGCAGACTGGCAGACGTCAGCCCCTCTTCACTGGCTCTCTTGGGATACACCCCGGAAGACATGCAGGGTCTTTTGTACGTAAACCTGCTGACACCGGATTGCAAGAGCAAAGTAACCAGTACCATAGATAGTGCCATGTCCGGTGCCACGGTAGAATCGTTCGAAGCGCGTCTAATAAGGAAGGGCGGCGCGATCGTCGATACCCTTTGGTCTATCACATGGTCGGAACGCGACAATCTCTTGTTCGCCATCATCCACGATATCACTGAGCGCAAGGAGAAGGAGGAGCTCTTAAAGACAAGCGAAGAGCGTGCACGCAGGGTATTCGAAAACCTGCCGATCGGACTGGCGATCATCTCCGACACGGGGGTGGTAGAACTGGTCAACTCGTCTTCTGAAAGAATGTTTGGCTATACCGCCAAAATGCTGATCGATCAACCGATCTCGGCGCTGCTCCAATCTCTATCATCGAGCACCACAATCCAGGAGATTGTCGCCGCCAAGCCAGGCGAGCAGATCAAGGCAAAGGGTCGGCGCTCCAGCGGGGTTGAGTTTCCTGCCGAGATCTCACTGACGCCCTACCGCACCGGAAGAGGTGAGCGATTGGCTCTCACCATCGTCGATGTCAGTGAACGAGAGCGAATAGAGCAATTGAAGAAAGATTTCGTCGCTATGGTAAGCCACGATCTGCGCTCGCCGCTTAGCGCCATCAGGGGATTTTTGAAACTTCTATCAATCGGCGCGTTCGGCGAATTGACTGAGAAAGGGAAAGGCTCGGTTGGAAAGGTATCGAGAAGCGCCGAGCGCTTGATCGCCTTGATCAACGACTTGCTTGATATGGACAAACTAGAATCGGGTCAGATGGAGATCGAGAAGGAAACAGTAAAGCTGACCGACATCATCGAAGATTCTATTGCCGCCATCGTCAATATGGCCGAGGAAAACGGTGTTCGTCTCGAATCGCAACCGACGACCATCACGATCGAAGCCGATGAAGCAAGGATCATTCAGGTTCTCGTCAATATACTCTCCAATGCGGTGAAGTTCTCACCGGAAGGCAGCAAGGTGACGGTGACATCCTCAATCAATGACGGAAAGGTGAGAGTGCAAGTTATCGATCAAGGTCAGGGCATACCGGAAGAGTATCGCAGTCAGATATTCGAGCGTTTCCGCCAGGTGCCTGGCAGTTCGAAAAAGCACAAAGGCACGGGTCTTGGACTGGCCATCTGTAAAGCAATCATAGAGCAGCATGGCGGCAAGATCGGAGTCAACAGCGAAGTCGGCGCGGGCAGCACTTTCTGGTTCGAGATTCCGGAAGCCTGACAGAATTCTGATTGTCCCTAATTTGTCACAAACTCGTCCGTATTCCGACCCTAAACACTAACTATGATGTGAACCATGGGGTCGGCACAGAGGTTATGTTTAATGACTTTCGCACACTGGATTTTGTTTGGAAGATATGAGTCTGTATCACATGGTGATCGACAAAGAGCGGATGGATCGAATCTAACTTTTGACAGAAGCGGCAGAATTGTGTCCATCAGATACCCTGATGGGAAGACGCTTGAGCTCAAGTATGACAATCTGGGTAGTATCAAATGGTTTCAGGATTCGACCGGCGAGTATGTTCGCGGCAACATAATCTTTGCCACCGACCCGACCCCGATGTACAGTTGGATTCAACCAGGACGCCAACCGTGGCGTGGCTCGATTGAAATCGATCAGGACGCTGGAACTGTTTCATTGATTGACTTCGATAACCTTACCAGGACAGACACGAGAACCTGCCTTAGACGCACAGAGGTAGGTCATTTCGGAGTCAATGACTCCTACTTTATCGAAAGCGATGTTCATCAGCGGCCGGTACGTATTGTCTGTGGTTCACTCATGCACGAGTTGAGGTGGAGACGATCGAATTTATCGCAAGTGATAAGAACAGTCGATGGAGTCGTCGAAGAGAGCTTCTCCGTTGACGTTAACGGATTATGGATGAGCGAGCGTGACAAGGTTGCTTTCAGGGCGGTCGAAGTTCTTGCAGATCGTTCCGTTCAATACACTCATGCCAACGGTGATAAAACAGTCTATCGTATCGACGGACAGGTGATTCACGCCGAACTGGCTCAGGTTGAAGCTTTTATAGATCTGCTGTTCGCGGAGCTTTGCAAACCTTACATCAACGATCAGGTAATCATCGATATCATAGCCGCCCAAAACCCAGTCTCGCGGAGGATGCTGGAAGAATCCTTCGAATCGGACTCTCGCGGAAGAGAAGCATCGCTCAAAGCAACCTTGAGAAAGCGGATGTGGGAAAACGGATGGCGCACGGCCCTCAATTTGCTTGATCGCCGATTTACCGACAGCGCCTGGACAACGGCGCGCAATCTGAAACTGCTCTTCAAGCGCTATCTTCTCACAAGAGACGAATTTGACAGTATCGAACAGAGG
>CAZISK010001080.1:0-2666 GCA_964541355.1 uncultured Candidatus Obscuribacterales bacterium | reverse complement strand
ACAGCCAGGAGTATCTCAGCAATTACGCTGACCTTTATCTCAAGGATGTTTTCAAGAGCATCAAGGGAGTCGGTAGCGTAGAACTCGTCGGCGAGCGCAAGTATGCCATGCGCATCTGGCTCGATCCCGCTAAGTTGGCGCAGCAAGGTCTGACACCGCTCGAAGTGGTGAGCGCCCTGCAAAGCCAGAATCGCCAGGTTGGTGCCGGAGATCTCGGCGCGGCGCCTGCACCACAGGGACAACGGTATCAATACAATTTGAAAGTGGTCGGACGCATGTCCGATCCGAAAGAGTTCGAAAAGATCGTAGTGAAGAGGGGCAGTGACGGCACCCTGATTCACATCGGAGATATCGGGCGAGTAGAGCTGGGAGCGGAAAACTACTCGACGGATTGCAACTACAAAGGCCGGGGATCGGTCGCCATGGTGGTCTATCTTCGAGCAGGCGGCAACGCTTTGAAAGTTGCAGAGGGAATAAAGGGCGAGCTCGGCAAGCTCGAGAAAGACTTCCCTCCTGGTATCAAGTGTGATATCTGCCTTGATACCACAGAGGCTGTCAAAGAGTCGATTCACGAAGTTGTGAAAACGCTATTAGAAGCGATCGGGCTGGTGGTGCTCGTCATCTTCGTGTTCCTACAGGATTGGCGCAGCATGATTATTGCCTGCGTGACGATTCCGGTATCGCTGATCGGCACGTTCATTTTTATGCAGGCTATGGGCTTTTCGATCAACACCTTGACGTTGTTCGGATTGACTCTGGCGACCGGGCTGGTAGTGGACGACGCAATTGTAGTTGTGGAAAACGTGAAGAGGCATATGGAGGAATCCGCCTGCTCCGCTCTTCAAGCCACATCAATCGCCATGAAGGAGACTTCCGGAGCGCTGGTCGCGACGGCCCTCGTCCTGGCAGCGGTGTTCGTTCCTGTTGCGTTTTTCCCGGGAACCACAGGACAGCTTTACAAGCAGTTCGCGCTGACCATCGCAGTTTCTGTGATGTTATCCGCTTTCAACGCCCTCACTCTTTCGCCCGCGCTTTCGGCTCTGATACTGAAGCCGGAGCCGGAACATCCGCCTCTGATTTTTCGGCTGATTAACCAGGTCATCGATTTCGTCCGCCAAATCTATGAAAAGTCGCTGGCGTTAGTGCTGAAAGGTGCACCGTTAATGATACTTCTGACGGTGGCGATCATAGTCGGTGTCGTTTACCTCTTCAAGGTGCTGCCATCCGGCTTCGTGCCTGACGAAGACCAGGGCTATTTCTTCGTAGTGGCGAGGGGACCTGACGGCACATCGCTGGAATACACCACCGACGTAATGAAAAAGGTGAGCCAGATAGTCGAGGCTGAAAAGGAATCGAAACCTCCCCTTGCTTTGTCCGGGTTCAGCTTTTCAGGTGTGGCACCTAACTATGGTCTGGTTTTCTGCCCACTGAAGCCCTGGAAAGAACGGGAGGAGAAGGAAAGTCACTCCGACGCCATCATCAACCGCCTCAGGGCGAAGCTGGCTCAAGTCACTGAAGCGAGCGCCGGGCCATTTGCACCACCGGCACTGGAAGGGATGGGGCAGATGGGCGGCTTCTCCTATCAATTGCAGGATATGTACGGACGCTCAGTCGGCGAGCTCGCTCAGGCTGCCGGCAAGCTCATCAAAACGGGTAACTCCACGACCGGGCTGAAAGGGTTGTTCACCACATTCAGTGCCGGTACCCCGCGTTTGACGATCAATGTCAGACGAGATCTGGCCGAGGCTCTCAACGTCGATATATCGCAGGCGCTGGACGCCATGCAAGTGCTGCTTGGCTCTTCTTATGTCAACGACTTCGACTACATCAACCGCAGCTATCGGGTGTATGTGCAGGCCGACAAAGAGTTTCGCGTCGAGCCCAAGAGTCTGGCACAGTACTATATAAAGAATCGCGAGGGTAAGATGATCACTCTCGGAACGCTCATTGAAGGGGAGCCGACGTTGTGTGCTCCTATAGTCTCCCATTACAACCTTTTTAGATCGGTCGAGATCAATGGCGCGCCCGCTGTCGGATTCAGCTCGGGTCAGGCGATCGAAAAGATGGGACAGCTTTCTAAAGACGTCTTGCCCAAGGGTATGTCCTTCTCCTGGTCCGGAATTTCACTCGAGGAAATTCAGGCCGGCAATGCCGCCATTGTAATTTTCGCACTTGGTATAGTCTTCGTGTTCCTTGTCCTTGCAGCTCAATACGAAAGCTATACCGATCCGATCATAATTCTGCTCTCAGTACCGCCGGCGATGCTGGGAGCAATGTCGGCCCAATGGATCAGAGGGCTGCAAAATGACGTTTTCTGCCAGATCGGTCTCGTAATGCTGGTCGGGTTGGCGAGTAAAAATGCAATCTTGATCGTAGAATTCGCCAATCATGTTTTGAATACCGAGAAATTGCCAGTCGGCGAAGCTGCTCTAAAAGCAGCCGGTATGAGACTCCGTCCTATTCTCATGACCTCGCTGGCATTTGTCGCGGGATTGTTCCCCCTTGTAATTGCCGAAGGTGCCGGTGCTAACTCCAGACAGTCTCTCGGGACCGCCGTTTGTGGTGGCATGATCGTGTCCACCGTACTAAGTCTCTACCTGGTTCCTGCCATGTTCGTTTTAATCAAGAAACTAGTCTCGATATTCGAAAAGAAGGATGAATCAAAC
>CAZISK010001079.1:0-2666 GCA_964541355.1 uncultured Candidatus Obscuribacterales bacterium | reverse complement strand
GATGTGGACCTCAAGTCGCGAAAGTTCAATGGGTGAAAGCTTGGTTTCTTCCAACTCAGCCAAGGGAGCCTTTTGAATGATTCTGCAGAGAAGTCCGACACTGAGTAACTGGTATACTCACATAATGTTAAAGCCTCTACCGGAAACGGTTTTAACTAAGAGTTAATGCCTCATATGTGCCATATGGCTCATGGAGAGCTAGACCGATTATTGACTGAGGCTGTTAAATTGGCAAACTCAAAACTCTACAATTCACTAATCCACCCCAAATGCTAGCGCGCCTGACCACCGGCACTGTAATCGACAAACGCTACATTATAATCGGATTGCTCGGGCAAGGACGCTCGGGCACAGTGTACTCTGCTCGTGACCAGCAACTGGCGCGGGACGTCGCCATTAAATTGATAAATCTAGAGCTGGTGCAGGACAACAATTTCATCACCAGATTTGTGAGAGAGGCTCGCACTCTGGCGAATATTGATCACAAGAACATATTACGATGCTTCGATTTGGTTTTGAATTCTGAAATTGGAAGCTATCTGGTCACCGAGCTGGTGCCGGGTATCAGTCTGTCACAGATACTCAACAGACAAGGTCGCATCAATGTTGGTGATGCGCTTGATATTGTAATTCAGATCTGTGATGGGGCTGACATTCTCAGAGCCAAAGATTTGGTTCATCGAGACATAAAACCTTCCAACATTATTATTGATACTTCAACTGCCGCAAAATCGGTCAAAATCATTGATTTTGGTCTTGTTGGTTACGGTCAGTTGATGGAAAGGTCCGAAGAATTCAAAATCACCAAGCCCGATGTCGTATTCGGTGCACCAGCGTTCATGAGTCCAGAGCAAATACGAGGACTGGCTTTGGATCACAGGTCTGACATTTATTCAATTGGATGCGTTTTGTTCAGACTAATTTGCGGTGAAAACTCTGTGATTGCGGACAGTGCGCTGGAGACCATGGTATTGCAGCTAACTCGCAAACCAAAACCTTTGTCAGCTTTTTTTGATATTCCCGAAATCATCCCGGAGGGCTTGGACGATGTTGTGCAAATGGCTTTGGAGAAGAGTGCTGAGTTGAGATATCAAAAAGCGTCGGAATTGAAATTTGCACTTTCAGAAATAAGAGACAAAATCACGATACGAGAATCAAGTACAACTTCAAAATGTCGTATATGCGGGCGCGCGAGCTTAGAAAAAACTGCAACCGCGTCTATCACTGGATGGATTTTCTCTTGCTCTTGCGGACAAGCCAATCCGCAGTTACCTGAACTCAAGCATTGTCATTCATGTGGAAAAATAGTCGATGAAAGACCCGCTGGCAGTCTGACTCAGTGGATGTTTTTGTCAAGTAGATGCTCCTGTGACCGAGTGAGAGAGTTTCCTGAAGCCAACTTGCACCAAGCGTTCAGTAGTAAGATGCCTTCGACTGAGCAAGCAGACTCGAAGAGCACTTTCGGCACAATTGTCACCATAGGTGATGTCGACAGTAGTGGTACGCAACATGATGAAATGCTATCTGCAGTTAGAACTGCGGATAGTTCTGCTGTATCCTCGACATTTGGAAGCGCAAAAGCTTCCAAGGTCAAGTCGAAAATTCACGCCTCGCTTTTCCCGGGGCTGACAGTCATAATCGCGGTGGCAGCAGTCGCCTCTTTTTTCTGTCACGTTGTTTTACGGCATGGACAGAAAAAAACTCAGTTAGTTCCCTCGCAAACTATGAGAGCTGGAGTTTCCCATCTTAAAATTGTCAATGAATTGATGGACAAATATGAAAAACTCCCTGTGCAATTATCCATGACTGCAGATGGTCAATGGACCGCGCAAGTTTGGGAAGCGACCGACTCTGACCTGGCAGAATTGAAGATTCAGATCGAAAGTTATCCTCCTCTAGTGCAAGCACGAAAGCAAAATAAGATTGTTACTGGCATCGTAAAGGTAAAGCACGCAATCGTGAGCGAAGCTGGTCTGAGTTTGTTGAAATATCTTCACGTTCGATTGATCGACCTCTCGAATTCTACTGTTACGGATCAGGATATCGAATGCTTGAAAGACTTTCCATTTCTTGACACCTTAGTCATCCGGAATGCCGATAGGCTCAGTTCCAACGTCGTTGATAGCCTGAGCAAAATTAGATCGCTCACGACTTTGCGGATATTCGGTCATGCTATCACGACTGATGTCTTGAAAGAATCTGTCAGGTTAAGTCGACTCAAAGAACTCGAAGTCGGCGAGCTTTTTATTGTAGGAGCTGATATCGAAGCTCTTTCTAGAAACAAGCAATTGCAGACTGTTGGTTTTGAGGCTTGCACGTTGGATGCTTCCGCCTATACGTCACTCTCCGCCTGGCGTAATCTCAAAGGTTTGCGATTGAGCAAAATGAAGCTGACAAAAAGTGATGTAGCGGGAATCTTACTACTCGAAAATCTTCAAACCTTGGAAATAACTCGGTGTTCTGGCTTGGAACCGACGGATGTGTCTTTTTTGCGTCGAAAGCTGTTAAGGACCGAACTGACTGTCTCCGATGGTAAAAGCCTGTAAATCACTGTTGGTACCGCGTACTCTCCGAGAAGCAGTACGGAAAGAAGCATTTGATCCTTTGGCTACGCCATACTTGAACAAGCGCCTGCTGAACGTCGTCGCCATATTTGCGCTTTCGCC
>CAZISK010001078.1:0-2668 GCA_964541355.1 uncultured Candidatus Obscuribacterales bacterium | reverse complement strand
GTGCATACGCCGGGTGCGAATCTGAACCTCCAGAGGCTTGCCTTTTGGTCCGATCACCGCTGTATGCAGCGATTGGTAGTTGTTGAATTTCGGCATGGCGATATAGTCTTTGAATCGCCCGGGAATTGGAGTGAAGAGCGCATGCACGACCCCCATCACTTCGTAGCACTTCTGTGTGTCGGTGTCTTTCTCTAGGTCGCAGAAGTTCTTATCATCGCCGCTGTTGATTATCACTCTCAGTGCTTGAATGTCGAAAAGCTCTTCGAATGGCTTGCTTTGCTTCTTCATCTTGCGCCAGATTCCGAACAGATGCTTCGGACGACCGATGATATCGGCTTTGATGTTGCGCTCATCGAGCGCCGTGCGAAGCTTGTCGACTACCGCTACGATGGCTTGCTCGCGCTCTCGGCGCTCTTCTGCTACAAGATCCCGCAGTCTTTCGTACTCGTCGGGCTCCAAATAGCGAAGCGCCAGATCTTCAAGCTCCCATTTCATCTCTCCCAGTCCAAATCGGTTGGCGAGCGGGGCGTAAATCTCTAGCGTTTCCTTGGCTATTTCCCGTTGTTTATGCGGGAGCATATGGTCCAGCGTTCGCATATTATGCAAACGGTCCGCCATTTTTACGAGAACAACGCGGTAGTCCTCCGCAATGGCGATTATAAGCTTTCGAAAATTCTCCGCCTGACGCTCTTCCTTTGAGCTGAAGCTGAATTTGCCAAGCTTTGTTACGCCTTCGACGATAGTGACGATGTCCTTGCCAAAGACCTTCTCCATCTCCTTCGCCGTGACATCGCAGTCTTCGAGCACATCGTGAAGCAGCGCCGCGCAGATAGTCTGCATGTCTGCATCAAGTTCGCAAAGAATCATCGCCACCTCTACCGGGTGGATGATGTACGGATCCTCTGATTTTCTAAGCTGCCCATCATGAGCTTTGTGCGCAAACTGATAAGCATTATGCACAAACTGGATTTCGTCCGGTGACCGTCCTTGTTCCGTGAGCGAGTGAAGAAGTGGTGCTTCGAATGTCTGTTGAGTCATCAGGGCGTAACCGGTCACCTCTTCGAAATCGAGGACGTAGGAATTTAATGAAGATTATACAATTGGCTTTTTTCTCAGCCTATAAGGTGTGTCGGACGATGACGACTTTGTTGCATCTTGCTATACTTTGACGATCAACGCTCCCTGTCTGGCTTTTCATCATGCTAGGCCTGCTGTTCATTGATATTGAGGGGGAAAATCACGGTTGTCAAGCCGGCTGGATTATGAGATCTTCCTTTTAATATGTCGGAACCCTATTCGGTTTCGTCACGAATAGGTCTAGCTGCAAATAACGGTGCGAAAATGCGGTCTATTCTAGCTAAAGTCTCATTTAACTCAATAAAGTTCGAAGGAACTGACATAGCCCGTTTGTCCAGTCAGATTTTCGACGAAATTCGATTTATACGTCTCAACGGCTGGCGCGAATGCGCTCGATCTGCCGTCCTTGCTGGTGGAACAAGCTGTGCTGGTCAGATATTCAGAAGATTCGAATTGAAAAAAGAAAGACAGATGGCGCTCGAATTCTGGTACCGGGGAGTGCCGATCTCAGATACATGCTCTCAAGCGTTTGAAGAGGCGCTGCTCAACCTGGGCGAACTGGATGAGTCGACATTGGAAACGCTGTCTGAGGTCTGGAAAGGCAGCGTCGGCGAGCGAGTTTTGAACGATGTTCCGTTAAGCTCAATGGAGCCCACACACGATCTGGAAGCGGCGCGCATCGGCTCCCTCGCCGGTCGTCATGTGCTCGCCATGTGGTGGAAACACCTGATTGTTGATCGAAAGTTCTTGAGCATATACATTTTGTCGGATGATGATGCAAGGACAGTAAATGAAGTGCATTTCTCCGCTCCAGTCAAGGTCATGGAGCGACATGCCGCTGCCATTGTCGAAACGCTAAGGTCGTTCCAGTGGAGCCGTGCTACTCCGCCGCCGGTCGTGGCTTCCTCGCGAATGAGCGCGTAATCTTTCAGCTGTTTTCTTGTTGTGGAGCGTACTTCTCGTATCTCCAACGCGCTCATTGTCCGCCGCGCTCGATGCGCGAGAACGTATATTAGTGGGTGACTTTGAAACGCTCGATTGGTACTACCAATGGTGGCATCACCAGGGCGTCTTGTTCATGTCTTTGCCGAAGGGATTGCCGTTGTCTCCCCAGTAGTCTCTTGGTGATTGTTTCGGCATGACAGCCTGCGGCATCGGAATCGCCGGGGTCCCGGACGCATAATAACCAGAACCGGTATTGCCAGTAGGGGGAGCATAATATCCGCCTACTGGTTTTGGATCAGGACGCACCATTATGGTGCGCGAAATGCGATTAACTCCGAAACCGGAGAAGCCTGATGATTGTATATATGGATTGCCATAGCTGCCGTAAAAACTAGAGAAAGACCGCATGGCGCCGAGTCCAGGAATTCGAAGCCCTAGCCCGGGAAGACCTGGTATGGATGGGATGCCGAATCCACCAATGCCGGCAATAGCCGGAATCCCTCCCCATCCTGGAATGGCAGACATTCCCAAGCCGGCGAGACCTCCGTAGCCGCCGTAACCATACCCGCCGACGCCACCATAACCAGGATAGCCACCATAGGCGAAGGGCGCAGCTCCGGGAGCTGCCCAGGGGTTGGCAGCCAGG
>CAZISK010001077.1:0-2672 GCA_964541355.1 uncultured Candidatus Obscuribacterales bacterium | reverse complement strand
TGTTCGGGACTCATATAAATGGGACTTCCAAAAACTTCGCCGGTTTGCGTGAGGTGCTGCGACTCACCGCCGTCCTGAGGCACGATTTTGGCGATACCAAAATCTACGATTTTGACCTGAACGGATCCATCTTCATCAACAGCTAAAACTAGATTTCTCGGTTTCAGATCCCGGTGAATGACACCCTTTCGATGGGCATGACAGAGTCCCTTCAAGACCTGACGGAAGATATCGAGCGCTTCGTCCGCAGGTACCGAGCCGGTTCTATCGAGTAAGTCTCCGAGCGACGGTCCTTCCAGATAGTCCATGACCAGGAAAGCCAGACCGTCTTCAGTCACACCGAAATCGAATACGGTGATAATGTTGGCATGAGACAAACTGGCCGCCGCTTTTGCTTCTTGCTGAAAGCGCTGGACGCTAATAGGATCTGATACGAGGTGCGTATGAAGCAGCTTTACAGCGACGAGCCGGTCCATGTAGGTGTGTTGAGCCTTATACACAGTGCTCATACCACCCTGTCCAATTACCGATAAAATCTTGTAGCGATTGGCAAAGACCTCGCCTATCATTTTGTCCTGTTTCGTATTAACAAGATCTCCGCCATCATCCGGACACTTTGCATGCTCAGCAGCGACCGCCCTATGGCAGATCAAACAGATCTTGGTGTCGCTTCTTGCGTGGACTTGTTCTGGCATTGTCCCTGTCTGGTTAACGAACCTTACGGTCGGTTGAAATAAGATATTCCCGGAGGATACTACCTTTTAGCGATGAACGACCCATTAACGGCAGTTGAGTTCTTCTCAGGCATCGGTGCTTTTGCGGAAGCGTGCCGCAGTGGCTCAGTTCATGTTATCGCCGCTTATGATCAAAATGAGCATGCCAATAAGGTTTATGAATCAAACTTTCAACTCCGTCCGGACCGGCGAAATCTCGAAAGGATTAAGTCAGTCGACATACCAGCCGCATCGATCTGGTGGATGAGTCCACCCTGCACCCCCTTCAGCCGCCGAGGTCAAAAGAGGGATGATGCGGACCCACGCGCCCAGGCCCTTCTCAATCTTATCGATCTCCTGCCTGACTGCCTGCCTACCCATTTTTTCCTCGAGAATGTATCAGGGTTTGCCGATTCGCGAGTGAAGGAAAAACTGGATTTGGTGCTGTCAGATTTGGGGTATCGGCATCGCTCGATCGAGCTCTGCTCTTCAATGTTTGGCGTTCCGATGCGACGTCCGCGCAACTTTATCGTCGCTTCCAGAGCGATCGATCCGCCGGAAGTACTGAAACTGGAAACTCTACTGGACAGGCGCCGGCTGCGAGATTATCTGACCGCAGACGATGATCGACGCCTGTTAATGGAAGAGACCGAATTGGAGCGCTATCGACCGGTATTGAACATCGTCGATCCCAGCGACGACGAGTCATACGTAATATGCTTCACGCGAGGCTATTACAAATGCAGGAAAGCCAGCGGCTCCTTGATTCAGCTTCCCGATGGACGGGTGCGATTCATTTCGCCTCAGGAGATTCTTCATCTGTTCGGCTTTTCCGATAAATTCAAAATTCCGTCGTCGATTAGTAATGAAACGTCCTGGCGATTGCTCGGCAACTCCGTCGATGTGCGAGCGATAAAACTGATGCTGCAATCGATTGGGATTATTGTTCAATAATCACTTCTATCGCACCAAGTACCTCGAGCGCAACTCGGCACCAGCTGTGACAAAGAAGAAGGCACCGATGCCGAGCGGAACATATACGCCGAGCTTTTCGTAGTCGGGCAATAAGGTGGCAAGCGCAGGAAGATCAGGATTGTATCTCACGAGCAAACGTTGTCCATCGGTCCAGTGCTGCAAAAACTCCTTCTCCGCGCCAAGGAAAGGTAGCTCTCCGAATCGCACTCTTGAAGAGACATAGCGATGGTTGTTCACGACATATTCGTAGGTCACCGCACCAGGGCCGCTACCATCGAGAAAATGACCTTCGACTGTGGGCCAGGCCAGGCTGTCGATTCCACAATAGGCGTTGACCGCGGCCCACCCCAGGGTGACCACGGCAATCGCGGCTCTGATCAAGAATCGCACCATATGCGATGCGCTTCGGTATAGCTTACGAGTGGTGGATATCTGCTTCGTCATGCAAGGGCGCGTTCAAACAGTCCTTTCGATCTGCCTTTTCGTCAAGTACTTTTCCATCTTAGCCCAGCTGTTAAGGTTTTCATACAGCATTCGGTGAATTCTAAGGTACGTACCGGACCTTTTCACTATCCACTCGCCTGCTAAACTGGAATCGATCCTCGCGTCGGTCAGATTGACACTACCCGGCACCACCAGTGAAGCGAAGGCCGCGTCCACCAGCTCACGATCCAGACTCCGTTTTAAAACGACTGTAAGCAGATTGTCTGGTTTGGCATCTCGCGGTTTGTTTTGATAAAACTCGACAATATCTTCCCAGACCGGCAATTCGATCGTCTCGCCACTTCGGACTGCGACGACCTTAGTCTGCCCTTTCCAGATCTCCTTCAATTTTCTGGCATTGAGGTCCACTATCAACCAGCCCAGCACCGCATCGTGAAAGTGGTTCTCACCAAGTGAGACGAAGGTGTCTTGCATAGTCATCAGGATGGTCGGACGCTTCAAAATCGATGCAAAAAGATACCCGGCTTCAGCGGCGACGCT
>CAZISK010001076.1:0-2672 GCA_964541355.1 uncultured Candidatus Obscuribacterales bacterium | reverse complement strand
GGTTGATTGAGGATTCCGGCTGACTGTCCAATACCTTGTGCGAAGTAGACCAGTCCGAAGAACGTGGTCAATCGCCGAACGTACCCTGTCGTGTCGACGGGTGTGTCTTGAGAAGACATAAAACAGTTCCTGTGCTGCTGCGGCCGCACAGCCTTGAGGCTGTCGTAGTCAGGTTTTGACCTGCTAAGCTGCCGTGTAGGCCAGCTTTCCGCGGGGGTTTGTACTGGTGCCTGCGACTGTGGGCGTCGCCGCACTACTGAACGGTCTCGATATCAAAGGTCACCTGGGTTGATACCGAAATCGCTGGCTGTTACCCGATTCTCTGGTTCGGGACTACCGTATCGCGAGTGTTCTGGACAACGACTCCATCCGCTGACCGCCTGGCCTGATAAGTGCGACCGGAGGTAGCAGTAGATGTTTTGTAGGGATTAGCTTTCTGGTGACGCAGTAAGAGGGTTTCCGTACAGAATAGTTGTCAAGAACACGTACTTAAACCATATTGATTTTGAGATCCATCAGTCAACCTGGAATGTAGAGATGCGAAGATAAGAAGAATTGGTAAAAAGCTCATGATTAGCAGAACTAATGAGCGTTTTGACTGTAAACACGTGGTCTGTTTATTTACATAGGCTAAATTAGTCAAGTCGGCTTGCAGCATGATGTGTATTGATATTTCCGAATGCCCTAAGACATCTCCATATCAACGATCGTCGTCTGCTTCCAGGCGATAGCCCATGCCATGAACGGTACGCAGAAGCTGCGGCTGTCCCTCTGTCTCTATTTTGCCGCGCAGCCGGTTGATGTAGGGACGCAGAGACTGGGATGAAGCCTCCGAGTCGGCCGGCCAGACGCGGGTTATTATCGTTTCGGCATCGAAGACTTGATTGGGGTGGCGCATGA
The DNA here is from genome assembly GCA_964541355.1 of uncultured Candidatus Obscuribacterales bacterium. GTDB lineage: Bacteria > Cyanobacteriota > Vampirovibrionia > Obscuribacterales > Obscuribacteraceae > JADYXR01. The sequence continues at coordinate 1,772 of CAZISK010001076.1, read as the reverse complement.
AGAATTCGAGCAATGCGAACTCTTTGGGAACCAGATGGATTGGAGCACCGCCTTTGGTGACACTGCCGCTGCTTCTGTCCAGCTCGATATCGCGTATTCTGAGGAGATTGCTTTGTAACTGTTGTGGGCGTCTGAGAAGAGCTCTTACCCGCGAGGACAGCTCCTGCATGTGAAACGGCTTGGTAAGATAGTCGTCTGCGCCGGCGTCCAGTCCGGTGCTCTTATCTGCAACGGTATCTTTGGCTGTAAGCATGAGAACGACTGTATTTATGCTCTTTTGTCTTATTTCGGTAAGTATTTCCAGCCCGCTCAGTCCGGGCAGCTGCCAATCTAAAATGATCAGGTCGTAGGCATAGGCGTGCAGGAAATCCAGGGCCTCAGCGCCGTCCGCGACATGCTCTACGACGTAGCGATCTGCCTTCAACCAGTCACTAATGGTGGTGGCTAATGCAACATCATCTTCTACTAACAAGAGTTTTGCCATGTAACTAGTACCAGAACCCAGCGCGACTATTATACCGATTCATCGATGTAGGCACGAGGCAGGGTGAACCAGAATGTACTGCCTTCTCCCGGAACGCTTTGGACGCCGATTTCTCCGCCGTGCAACTGCACGAGCGATTTGCAAATTGCCAGTCCCAATCCCGTTCCTTTGGCTTCGAGTGGATTGGACGAACGAATACTCTTGAACTTGTCGAAAATCTTCGATTGTTCTTCCGCAGTCATACCTGGACCGGAGTCGGTGATGCTGACCTCTACGAAACGGTCGTTATCACAGGGTGTTGCAGCTATCACGATTCGTGAGTGCTCTGGAGAAAATTTGAGGGCATTGGAGAGCATGTTGACAAGGATTTGGACAACGCGATCTCCATCAACAACGACGCTCATGTTGGTTTTGATTTCAACGACCAGCTCGATCTTGTGCTTGCGAGCCAGAGCGCCTACAGAGGCGATCGCCTCGTGTGCGAGGTCGATGAGATCAACTCGATTGAGATCGAGATCCACCTTGCCGGCTTCGGATTTTTGAATGTCGAGCAAGTCGAGCACCAGTTTCATCAGTCTATCCGTGCTTTGTGCGGCAGCAAGGATTTGCTTCATTCCTGAGGCATTAAGCTCTCCGTACGTTCCACGCTCGAGCAGGTCGAAAACACCTCTAATTGAGGTCAAAGGGGTCTTCAGGTCATGGCTAACCATCTCGAAAAATTGTTGTTTTAGTACCTCGATTTCGCGGCGGTCGTTCACATCGAGGCAGTTGACTAGATATCGCATGTTGTTGCCTATCTGCAGCTCCGTTAGTGAGACTTCCAGAGCGGTTATCGATCCATCGCCTCCGCAGGCTTCGACTTCGGCGACACGATCCATCGCCTTATCGGAAAGGGTCTTGAGAAGCTGATCGCCGGCCACACCCGGTATCGTCAAGAGCTCAGAGAGATGCTGTCCTGGTCCGGCATCGGCGTTGACCAGCGTTAGCATTCGCGGATTGACGCTCTGGATAAAGGCGTCGGAATCTACGACGACAAGCCCGGCCGGCATATTTTCTACAATCGCTTTTTCTTTGGCGGCGGCCTCTTGCAGTGAGTCAAACATATTGTGAAAATCGGCGTCAAGTTGCGCAATCTCATCGCTACCCACCAGAGGTGGCAGTGGATCGTCGCCTCTAGCGACTCTTTTGCTGTTGTCAGTCAACTGCTCCAGCCGTCCGGTGATATTCTTTGCGAAGTATCGAATCATCCAGACGGCGATGGCGATGTTAAGCAGAAAGCAGATGACCA
>CAZISK010001075.1:0-2690 GCA_964541355.1 uncultured Candidatus Obscuribacterales bacterium | reverse complement strand
TTCTCCAGCCGGGGCCTGCCCCTTTTTCAACGGTTACTTTCGAGATAATACCTTTCTACCTGTGTGTCGATCGATAGCAAACGAATTGCGCGCTCTTTTCAGTCCGTCTGGGTCATGGTCCGCCTGCATGATTCCGACAACGTAGTCTCCATGGACACTCAATTGAATCTTAAACTGGGCTCCGGCCGAAAGGTAGTTCAGACCGCCGTCAATTGGATAGGTGTTCAAGATAGCTCCCTTATGGTCCATCTTGCATAGAATGGCTCCGCCTTCCGAACTGCTACAGGAGATGCCGTAGAGACAGTCTTCCGCTTGGTCATAACAGAGCCCGAACTGCTCCATTAAGCGGGACTCGCTCATCGTCCAGTTGTTGGTTCGATCATCATAGGTGTAAGTTCCAGATTGGGTTGCGACAACAAGCTTGTCCCGCTTGGCATCATATGCGAGACCGCGAATCCAGCACAGGTCGGGCATTGACTTTGGTGGAACCAGTGCGATTGCCTTGTCTTCCTTTGTATACTTAATCAGACCATGTTGGTTGGCCAGGAACCATACTGAAGATGACGGATTTTTCACACCCGAGAAAACATCAAACTCGATTTTTCGCTTCGGCTCGGACGTCGGACCGGATAGTGTAAGCGTGCGAATCTCCAGGCATGGATCGCTGATGATGCTGTCCGTGCCCGAATCCCACAGTCCTTCAAATTTTGCTTGAGAGACATTATTAGCTATACGAGCTGTCGACCGCTTGGCGTTTGTATCGTGGAAATCGCGCATCCGGCTCATGATGTGTTGAGCACGCCAGTGATTATTTGATGGACCGACGATGATCGTCTCTCTGGTACTGTATTCGGTGAGAAGCGTGGAAAGCCTTTGACCGAGCACTTTCTCTACACCTCTGGCGTAATGGTTATAGTCTCGATCCCAGTCGTACCCTACCGCCAGTCCGTTGTTCCATCCATAACTCTCTGCTGTTTTTGGAATCTTCTCGATAATTTTGATGGACTTGTCCAAACCTTTCACGACTTGATTGGAAGCGCCGGCAAGATAAACTTTGGAGATTTTCGCTCCCGGTGCCAAATTTACGGTCCATACTATGGGATGAAAAGCCGAAAGCACGAGAGTGATCGGGTTGTCCGTATAGGTGACGTCGACGGTGGCGTAGCCGGGCACCTCTTTACCGGAGCCATGAATGCCTCCGTTGCCTTGGAACAAGCCAACTGTATGAATCTCGCTACCTCCGGACTTTGGTGCGGAGTATGCACCAACCATCATCCGTTCATACTTGGTCAGTTCGCTCTCAATTGTCGTGGCGTCCGCGAACCTGCCTTCTTTTTTCAAGCTCGATATTTCTTCCTTGATGTCGTTGAACCAATACTGCAAAAGCCGGCTTGACTGCGCTTCAGGCGTCGGTGAAACTATCTCTGCAATCTGCTCCCTGGGACTATCTGGAAGGACGGAGTCGCCTGGTATAGTTTTCGGCGGCGAAACGGAAACCTGATTGATCGGCAAAACACCAAACATGATCATTGCCGGGATGGCAAGAAATACAGCTGCGGCCACGGCTGTTGATAGGGTCTTGGACCGGCGATCTTGCCAACCAGGCAAAACCGCTTTTCCTTTTAGCGCCGCCTTCAAATCAGACATCGACTGGAATCGTGACTTCGGATCTTTGGCCAGGCACTTAAGTACGACTGCCTCTAAATGTGGTGGCACGCGGTTGCTGATCCTGGAAAGGCTCGGTGGAGCTTCGAATGCATGTTTATGCATGCAGGTAAATGCATTCTCTGAAGCGAAAACTTGTTTTCCGGTAAGGCACTCATACATAACGCAACCAAGTGAGTATATGTCGGAGCGTCCGTCGAGTTCCTGACCGAGACACTGCTCCGGACTCATGTAGGCCGGAGTGCCGAGATTGATACCGGTCCTTGTGACCGTAGCCGTGTTTTCCGGACCGGTCATTTTTGCAACTCCAAAGTCGACGATTTTGACGATGTTTTGTTCGTCAATCATTATGTTGCTCGGTTTCAGATCGCGATGTAAGACACCTTGCAGATGCGCTTCTTCCATTCCATCGGCGATCTGCAGAAAGATACTTGTTACCTCGGATGGCGACATCGGTCCTTCCGATGCCAGACGTTGAGCCAGGTTCTGACCGTTGACGTATTCCATTACAATGTAAGGATTGCCCTCGGACGTCACCCCGAAATCGTAGAGCGCTGTTATATTGTCGTGCGCCAGTTTTTGAATCGTTTGAGATTCTTGTTGAAACCGTTTTACAGCAACAGGATCCGACAACAGGCTGCACTTGGGAAATTTGATAGCTGCTTTTAGATTGACCCGGCAGTGTTCGGCTAGATAGACATGGCTATTGCCACCTTCTCCCAAGGTTTCAATTAACTTGAAATCGCCAACGAGCGAATCCATTGGTACGTGGCTACCTACGGGGCACAACAGGGTACCGTCGGTAGGGCAGAGATTGAGATTATCTGTTTCAGAATGGACGTGACAAGACGGGCAAATTTTGCTTATCGTTTTCATATTCGGGAAATCGGAAAAAGTTGGAATTGTAGTAAGTGTGTAAGGCAAATCTAGACCTGCACGAGCCTTGTTGTCAACAGGAAAAATAACAGCCACGTGACCTTATGACTATCAACTCGATCGGTTTGAAAAGCTGAAAACTCTCGTGC
>CAZISK010001074.1:0-2691 GCA_964541355.1 uncultured Candidatus Obscuribacterales bacterium | reverse complement strand
ATTCGGCAAATATATCGGCGATCTGCAAGCCATCCAGCATATGCTCGCGGACATGCAGACAGAAATAGATGCAGCCAGACTCTTGACCTATCATGCCAGCCTTGCTCAAGATCGCTTAGACAAATTCACCATCGAAGCGGCTCACGCCAAGCTTTTCGCGGCCGAAGTCGCGATGCGAAGCACTGTGAAGTGTGTGCAGATATTCGGTGGATATGGGTATGTTACTGATTATCCGGCTGAGCGTTATATGCGTGATGCCAAGATTACGGAGATATACGAAGGGACATCCGAAATCCAGCGATTAGTAATAGCTAGCAATTTATTGAAGGGTAATAAATCATGAACTGGCAGCCACCACCTCCACCCCCCAGACCCGGCCCGGGCGGACCGCAACCAGGCGGACCTGGCGGTCAGCGTCCTCACGGTCAGCAGCCCCAGCAACACCAGCAGCAGCAACAACAGCAGCAGCAACAGGGGGCTCAACGCGACTGGAAAGATATGAACTATTACCAGTTGCTGCAAGTCAACAGAGAGGCGCACGGAACAATTATTCGATACGCCTACCGATTTCTCGCCGCCATGTACCACCCGGACAACTCGGAGACCGGCGACGCTGAAAAGTTCCGCATCATAACCGAGGCCTGGCGAACGCTCTCCGATGAAGGCAAGCGGGCGGCTTACGACATGTCGCTGGCAGCAGACGAAGTTCAGCCGGGACAACCACGACCACAGCAGCCTGGACAACACGGTGGTCCAAGTGGAATGAAACGCGAGCTCTTACCGAAGGTTCTCAAAACTGGAGTCTCGTGGAATGAAATTGAACTCCGTCTGGCAATCTTGCAAATTTTGCTTGATGCGCGAAAGAAAAAACCGAAGACAGGTGGAGCATCAGCCAAGATGATTATGGATATCCTCGACCTCAAAGATGTCGAGGAGATCGAGTATGCACTCTGGTATCTGCGTGAAAAAGGTTACCTCGAAATGGGCGATCGCCTTTTCATGATCACCGCATTTGGTGTCGACTATATCGTCGATCAACTTTCTAAACCAACAACATTCGGAGAATCAGAGACCGAGAAAAAGGTCAAGAAAGTCGTCGAAGGCGGCGTTCCAGCGGTCATTCCGCGTTAGTACGCCAAGCTCGTGTTCAGTTGTTACGGAGCAGTTCGCTGCTCCGTATTCTTTTTTGGAAAATATTTAAGAGCAACCCGCAGACGGTCAGATTCGAGCAATCAGAAATCTATTGCCTGCGCTTCAAAACCCGGTTAAAGCCGCTCGACTCGCTCGTGTCATCGCTGCTGTTATCTGTTTGTTGTTGAGGTTGTTGGTATTGCTCTTGCTGCTGTACATCTTGCGGTCGCTGCGATACAGGCTTCCATTCACCACCCAGATAACCGAGCGCGCAGTACATCATGTGCTGAGCCTCATCCTCGCGATGCAGGTCGTGCAACAGCTCTGCATACTCACTTAAGACTTCGACGGTGAAGCTATCGGCCGGTCCGTACACTTTGGTGTGAATCGCCAGGGAGCGTTTAAACTGTTCTTCGGCTTCAACCGGCATTGAGTATGCTCGATAGGTTTTTGCAAGCCTGAAAGTAATTCGGGCATTGTTTTCGTTATTAAGTCCACACTGCCTTTCAGTCAGAGCAAGCGAGCGATACAACCATGGAATTACGTCCCAATCTCGCTTTTGCATAATCATGGCACGGCAAATGCCGGTCACCGTCTTCAAAAGCCGATCATCGTCTTCACCCAACTGCTCTGCAAACGGCATAGCCATCATCCAGAGCTCTTCGGCTCGACTATAGCTATCACGGGAGAACGCACCCTCAGCTTGTCTGTGAAGGTTGTACCATTCGTCGCTGACCTGACCCATAGTTTTGGACCTCGAATACTCTTACGAGCATACCAGATCAAATATTCCCTGCTGAAAGAGAACTTGTTTAGGCGCCTAAAGCGGAACCACTTTCTTGAATTCCTTGCTGTCCGCGCTCCATAAGAAAGTGTCGCCTATGGGTCTGCCCAAGACTGCCGCTAAGGGAGGGAACCGCCTGGCCAGCTCTCCCAGTCTCATCGGAAAAAAATTACCTGAATCTCCTTCGTAACCGCGAGGCTCATTTCCACTACAAATGATCCAACCGCTATACTCGGCGTTGTTCGGCTTGAATCTGACTAGCTTTCCGGGCCAGAGCCTATTGTCGAACATATACTTGCTGACCAGAGCCAACTTTCCCACATCGAACCAGCGCTCACCGCCTTCCTCCGCCCAGATATTGGCAATATGCTCGGGCGCGAATGGAATCTCCGATCCCTGCTCCAAACCCGGTATCGTATTTGGTGTCTCAAGCAGAGTACCTATGTACTTACTCTGTTTGGAAAACTTAACTGAGACCCACAGTCCTTCTGGATTTCCAGCACTGTTGCTGGTCTCTATCATTAGTCTGACTACGTCTCCCACGCTGAGATTCAAACGCTCTTCTGAATGAGGAATGAACTCTGTCTCCGGGGATTTCTTGTACGCTTGTTCTACGTTAACCAGACGGTACGTCATTAACCTGCTATCGCACCCTTCTAACTGTCTAGAAGGAATTATGCGCAGAAACCACGAAACAATAACAACACTTTGTCTCTGTGGGCGGCATGCTTCGAACCTTTGGCGGAACAACGTCTGCTCTCGAGCTGATCGATAAG
>CAZISK010001073.1:0-2691 GCA_964541355.1 uncultured Candidatus Obscuribacterales bacterium | reverse complement strand
CAATCCAGAAGCTCCGCTGTCTGCTTCAAGGAGGGTGCTTTCGATTTTTCTGCCCACAGAACGAATTTATCCCAGTCGAACTTTGTCGTCTGTTCGAAATGCTCTCGATTGTCTAGCACCGTCTCATCTATATCCGCTACGATCGCCATGTCGGTAGCGTCGGGATGGTCTTTCAGATACTGTTCGCAGGCTTTGCGGGCGTCGTGTACGGCGTTGGAAAATTCCTGTTTGTAATCTTCGCTGTTGGCGAATTCGAGGCCAACCTTGTTGCCGGTATCCTTGGGTTCAGCAACTCCTTTTGAGAACTGGCTGGATGGCAAAGCAAAAGCGGTTTGGGCCCACAGCACAGCCGCAACAATCGAAAGACAGACAAACTTGTTCATGCGCCCTTTCTCGAGACTCCCTTGCCTTTAGAGTAAGAGTTTGCACCATAGACTGTTTTTTGTGTACCGGCCAGCGGTTTTACCTCGACCTCACCAACGCTTTGTGTGGCATCCGAATCCGGATACACACCCCAGTGGGAGCTGCCTACGGTCTTCTTTTTCTTGCTGGGTGGCTCAGGAAGAAGGCGCTCGGGCATTGCAATTGCCAGAAGCAAGAGCACTGAGACGACTATGGCAATTATAAGAAACAGAGTGTCCATCGGGTGCTCCATTATAATCGGGAATAATGACCGAGCCTTTAAATCAGGTCAGGAACTCGACCCCTGAAGAAGTCAAGTGGAGTTTATTACATCTGCGATTGTCTGTCTATGGGGCTTCCACGTAAAGCAAAGAAGCGCCCACGGCGCTTCTTCTAGGAGGAATTAGGCTTGGTGAGACTCAGGCTCTCATTACGCGGGCCAGATCCTCATACATTCCTGCCACCTGACTAGTGATTTGTGCGGTGTGCGGATGCTCTTCCGAATATCGTGTGAACTCCGCGGCTTTATGCTCGAACAGCTCCTTCAACCGCTTCTGCAGTGCTTCCATGTGCTCGTTCATTTATTCAAATCTTTCTAGGCTTGGTGCGATGAGATGTACAGGCGGGCGCCTGCGGCTTTAGTAATTCGTATCAAGAGAAGCTGAATTAATTCTGTCTCAAAAGGATGTCAAGCTCAATAGGCTTGCGGAAATTTTCTTCGATTTCTTGAATTTTTAAGGTTCCACAAAAGATCCATGCAAAAAAGAGGTTCTCAATTGAGAACCTCTTTTCAAGCATTATCTTCGCGTTGTCTTAACGCGACTTAAGCGAAATTAGCGCTTTTTCGATTTAGCTTTTTTCTTGGTCGATTTGTTAGCGCCAGGAGCTGCCCAATTCGTTTGGCGTGATTTGCCATTTACGATGTCTTTGAGCTCTTGTCCAGCTCTGAACGCAGGCACTTTGCTCGCTGGAATTCTTAGCGGAGCGAGAGTGCGAGGATTGCGGCCAGTTCTGGCTTGGCGGGTGCGGCGCTCGAAAGTACCGAAACCGACGAGGGTTACCTTTTCTCCTTTTTGGATTGCACCGGTTACGGTGTGGAGAAGAGCGCTAAGGGTAGCGCTAACTTGGGTCTTTGGTTGACCCGTTAGTTCTGCGATTTCGCTGATCAGCTCAGCACGGTTCATACTGTTTCCTCCTTAAAAAAACCACAGAGTGGGTTTCCAGCCGTGAATGCTATCACCACCAATCTCGTTATACAAGCCATTTATGCGGATTCCATGAAATTTTAGTTTTGTCGATATACGAAAGCCCTGATCATAGAGCGCTTTCGGTAATGATCTGGATGTCAGTATACTCGCGGATGTCAATTGACGCGCTAAGATAGAGGAAATGGGATTCGTATGGAACGACTTTCTTGCTCTCATCAACCCACTCTTCGCCAGCTCCTTGCAACGGAGTCGATGGCGGAAGCGCAACTTGTCTGGGGCGATGAATTCATGGATCGACCGGTCCTGCAGGTGGTAACACAGCTCGATCCGCCGCCTTCGGCCGGAAGTCTGGTTCTGGTTACCAAGGAAAATCTCAGTTTATTGAAGAACAATCGTATCTCGGTAAAAGGCCTTGTCGGAATCGTTCTCATCAACCAAGTAGAGGACGCCAAGCAAAAGGTCGTTAGCAGTATGGTAGAAGGGCATAACGCCCTCGATGTCGATCGCGCCGTAATCAAATCGGCAGTAATCACGCCACGCCTGGATGACGGTTTTGATAAACTGCTTACCCTTTGTCGAGAGAGCGATGTTCCGGTTCTTGGGATGCCTGCCTTCAGTGAGCCGACTCAGATAATTGAAGACATCAGGCTCGCATTTCTGAAAGAGACAAAAACCGCAAGCGCAAGAATTCAGTCGATCTTGATGAGCGTAGTTCTCGAAGAGGGATTAGATGGTCTGGTTGATCAGCTCCACAAGTGGTTGGACCGACCTGTGGCTGTCGAGACCGCCGACTTCAAGCTGCTGTCGGCCCGAGGTATGGGTGCCACGGCCTCGAGGCAGCAGAAGCAGCTCACCGGTGAAGCGCTCGATATTCTCAACAGGTTGAAGGAGGGGGGCGAAGAAGAAGACGTCTTCGACTCATTCCTCTATCCGATACGGATGGGGCGTCGGGTGAGCCTGCCGCTTCTTTACGCTGGCAACACCATCGCCGGCTACCTTTCGGTGACGGTAAAACCGACCGATGATGAAGACTCATTGATCTGGTACCTGCAACCGGCTGCGTTGGCTGCTATGGTCGACA
>CAZISK010001072.1:0-2697 GCA_964541355.1 uncultured Candidatus Obscuribacterales bacterium | reverse complement strand
CCGCGACCTGACTCCGGATAATCTGGTGCTCGACAACGACGGCAAACTGGTACTGATCGATTTCGGCGCCGCCAACGAATTCGTCGGAACAGCAACCGGAACGCTGGTCGGAAAACAAGCTTACATCTCACCAGAACAGCTTAGAGGCAAGGCCTCGACATCAAGTGATATCTACGCCCTCGGGGGCACACTGCACTTCTTGCTCACCGGCTCCGACCCCGAGGCATTGAGCGCCTCGCACCCGAAGCAGTCGAATGCCCAAGTATCGGACCCGGTCGATGATTTAGTCAGTCAATGCACACGAATGGAAGAGAAGGATAGACCGCCAACGGCACAAGAAATAAAGGAGACGCTCGCCAAGCTACATGATAGGAACAAAACGGAAGCAGCCACCACCTGATCTTTCGGATAACCAACCAACGTGATGACCAATGAGAAGTGAAATTGTAAGATACACAGTAAATCAGAGAGTTACAGACAACCTTGTCACCACGGGCGATGCGCTTTTGATCGCCTACCGACCATTCCACAATACGGAAAAGTGGGTTGAGCACAGATTCAACGAGTGGAACACTTGGAAGGCATGGGTCGCTTTTGTCATGGTACTGCTCTTCTTCTGGCTAGGCGGACCGGCCAAAGTGCTCGAATTTCTCAACGCCTTCACCGGTGCTACCGGCCCTACAGGCGGTATCTCATTGCTTCCCGACACAGGCAGCTTGGCATCTGGATTTGTTTCTACAACCACTACTCAGGTACTGCCGGCGGCAGCTACCGGATTCACGAGCGCGAAAGTGGTGGAGTGGTTCGCCATCCTCGCTGCAACCGGCATTGGATCTGCAATAGCGCTGATCGCGCGCAAACCGACTCATCTTCTGCTCGATCAAAACGGAATCGCCTGGGAATGGAGAAGATCGATGATGAACGTCGGCTCGAAGCTTCTCTGGAAAGATGTAACTCACATCGGCATTACCTGGCCGCAAGATAGAACGTCTCCGCAAGACTGTCTTCTCACGTTTTCTACCGCCGCAAATCCACAGGCGATGCAAATCAAGCTCGGCGGCATCGCCACTACCGAAGAACGCGAGAAGTTCTTGGCTTGCATCGAGAATTGGGCGCCGCATGTCTCAAAGGATGCGCAAATCTATGATGTCTTGACGCCACCGCCCGATCACAGCTATACCGAGTTATGGCTTCAAGCGCTATCGGCACCACCTAAGAGGGAGCGGCTCACACCACTCTGCTTCGGCGCTCAGCTGAGCGCGGGAGCCTACAAAATAGTCGAGCAACTCGGCGTCGGAGGACAGGGCACAGCCTATCTTTCCACCGCCGAAGACGGATCGAAGGTGGTACTCAAAGAGTTCATTTTACCTGTATACGTGGACATCAATATCCGCAGGCAGGCGCTCGAAAGAATGCAAAACGAAGTACAGATGTTGAAGAAACTCGATAATGACCGAATTGTCAAACTCAAGGATTTTTTCATCGAGGATCATCGCGGATATCTCGTACTTGAATTGATCGACGGCGATTCGCTGCGTACCCTTGTCAATCGCGAAGGGAGGATGAGCGAAACAACCGCCATCGCTCTCATGCAACAGATGTGTCAGATGCTCGAGTATCTGCACAGCTTGTCACCGCCTGTAGTGCACCGCGATTTCACACCGGACAATCTAATCCTCGGAAGCGACGGCATGCTAAAACTTGTCGACTTCAATGTGGCGCAACAAAAGGATGTTACCTCCACCGGTACCGTTGTCGGTAAACACGCGTATATTCCGCCGGAGCAATTCCGCGGCAAGCCGACCTGGCAAAGCGATATCTATGCAATGGGTGCGTCTGTTTACTTCCTGGTTATAGGCAAGGATCCTGAGCCGATTACCTCTTCTCATCCGAAAGACGTCCGCACAGATTTGAGCAACGGTCTAGACATCATCGTGTCACGTGCCACCGCCCTCGATACCGAATATCGCTATAAGTCAGCCGCTGAAGTCAGGCAGGAGCTGTCGGACCTAGCCGGGGCACCCAGATCGTGAAAATCGGGCTTACACTGATAGTGGCGCAGGCATCGACCGTGCTGTTTACCCTGGTCTTCCCGACGCGAGTCTCCGCGCAGTCAGTCCGACCGACGCAAGCGAAAGCGACGGCGGTTGATCACAGTCAACCGAGAGCTTCTAACCAGAACTGGTACCCATCTTCAATCGCCTTGCCTGACGGACTGCAGTACCACTGTCAGTTGAAGCCTCTGCCGGCTGCACTGCCGGGAATACCAGAGCAGGATCGGGTATACATCAATCACGCTTACGCCATGATTCTGAAATGCGTTCAAGCAAAGACAATCCTTTATTCCAAATTACAATCACCCAGCGCTCGAAGCTTCTATTCGCGCTACTATTCCGAGACCGCAGCCGCGCTCGAGCGAATTCGCAAAGAGCCGACTCCTGCCGGACTGGAGGGCTTTCGCAATCGAGTGGTCAAAGCCATCATCCTGCAAGTGACCTTCTTCGACAAGGCTACGAAAGCGGCTGAGGCCAAGAAGAGCTTCAATGAAATCATACAGATACCGGAAGGGCGGCAGGCATCCAGCGAACTTATGGCTGCCTGGAACGACATGGCCCAGCGCTATCCTCAATGGGGAGCTGAGACAAAAGACAGCATCTATCACCATCTTTGCGCACTCGATCTGTTCTAATCACAATC
>CAZISK010001071.1:0-2701 GCA_964541355.1 uncultured Candidatus Obscuribacterales bacterium | reverse complement strand
GCATGATTTGTGCGATTGCCGGAGGTGCTCTGTACTGCTTTTCTCTTAGCACTTCAGGCGTAGTTGCTGTCCCTTTCTTGATTTCATTTGCTGCACTGATACAGGTGCGACTTCTGTGCAATATGATTGATGGACTCATGGCGGTCGAGTGCCAGCGCAAGTCGGCTCATGGCGAGCTCTTCAATGAGATCCCAGATCGAGTTTCTGATTCCGTTTTTCTGGTCAGCGCCGGGTACGCAACAGGTAATCAGATCGGTGTTGCGCTTGGTTGGACCAGTGCGCTCTTAGCGATCTTTACGGCGTACCTTCGGTCATTTGGAGCAAGTCTAACCGGGAGGCAAGACTTTAGTGGACCGATGGCTAAGCAACAGCGGATGTTCGTACTTACGTTGGGCACACTCTTTGCTGCTGTCGAGGTGGCTTGTTTTGGAAGTTCCCATGCCTTACTTATTGCGCTTGCGGTCATCGGATTTGGTGCGCTAATTACTTGTGTGCGAAGGATCAAGCACATGGCCGCGGCGATGGAGTCGTAGTATGCTCAGCTTTCTATGTGGATTTACCAGATTGTTTACCGGTGTGCAAAGTCACTGGGTAGGAGTACAGCCGGAGCGCAAGCAGAGGATATACTTCTCTAACCACACCAGCCACTTTGATTGTATGGTACTACTTTCGGTATTACCTTCCGGAGTTAGAAAATCGGTTAGACCTTGTGCAGCAGCTGACTATTGGAGCAAAACCGCGGTCCGCCGATGGATTTCAGGTCGGATTTTGAGAGTGCTGCTTGTTGAACGAGAAAAAATTACACGGGCGAATAATCCACTCCATAAAATCTTCGAAAGTCTGGATGAGGGCGATTCACTGATCATTTTTCCAGAAGGTGGACGAAGCGATGGTTCGCATGTTGGACCCTTTCGTAGCGGTCTCTATCATATCGGCAAGGGCAGACCCGATGTTGAGCTGGTGCCTGTCTACATAGACAATGCCAATCGAATCTTGCCGAAAGGTGAGATTGTTCCTCTGCCGTTCATTTGTTCAATTACTTTCGGAGAGCCGATTGCAGTTCGTCCCGGAGAGGCTAAAGATGAGTTTCTCCGGCGTGCTGAGTCCGCCGTTCAAGGATGTGCATTACGATGAGCGTTTTCCAGGACACTGCAATGCAGACTATGTTTGCAATTATATTGGCTATCTTAAGTGCCGGCTCTGCCGTAGCGTATATCTTAGGAAGAAGCTCAAATGAAGAGATGCGAGAACTAGTTGAGAATCTCAAGGCTCGAATAAAGGCATGGTGGATAATGGTGGCTGTATTTGCCATCTCTGTTTTCATCGGAAAGAGCTGTTCAATCCTCTTGTTCGCGTTCATCTCCGTGCTTGCTTTGCGCGAGTTCGTCACCCTTGCACCAACGAGACCGGCTGACCACAGGACGCTTGGCTGGGCTTTTTTTGCCATCCTACCGTTCAACTATTGGCTAATCTCTACGAATTGGTATGGATTGTTCAGTATCTTCGTGCCGGTCTATGCTTTCTTATGGTTGCCCGTTCGCAGCGCTCTTTCCGGCGATAGTGAAAACTTTCTGGCAAGAACTGCCGAGATTCAATGGGGCGTGATGCTGTGCATTTACTTTGTGAGCTACGCTCCTGCGATATTAAGTTTGGCTATCCCGGGAGGGACGAACCAGACAGCACATCTTTTATGTTTCCTGGTACTTGTAGTTCAGATGAGCGACGTACTGCAATATGTCTTTGGAAAGCTGTTTGGAAAGCACAAGATCGTGCCGTCAATCAGCCCTAATAAAACGGTCGAAGGATTCCTCGGCGGCATACTTTCGGCGGTTGCTCTAGGTGCTGGACTCTACTGGATAACCCCATTTAATCCCTGGCAAGCGGCTCTCATGGCATTGGCAATTGCACTGAGCGGATTTGCTGGTGGCATCGTTATGTCGGCCATCAAAAGAGATCGTGGTGTCAAAGACTATGGAAATTTAATTCCGGGTCATGGTGGCATGATCGATCGAATCGACTCGCTATGTTTTGCTGCACCAATTTTCTTTCATCTTACGCGCTACTTCTTTGCGCATTAGGTGTGTTTGAAACTCTCCAAGACAAATTTTGAAATGGAATGCTAAGCGCAAGGCTGCCGGTTCTCTTGTTGAAGGGTTAGTCTCTTATTGTTATCAGTACCGAGACTAACTTGTGAACGAGCTGCAATTCCAGGTTTCACGTTACCGATCGCAGCAAAAAGGCGAGCCGATATCGACTCGCCTTTTTTGTTTTCTCTCTATTCAGCAAAAGTAGACAGAATTCAAAGCGCTTTAGCCCACTGGAAAGGATCGGATCATCGCTTCCGCCAGTGCGAGATAAAGGGGAATTCCAATAGTGACGTTGTACGTAAACGTCACTCCAAGCGAAGCTGCTAAAGGAAGCGTCGGACTTGCTTCTGGTATGGCAAGTCGTTGAATGGCTGGGACCGCTATGTACGAAGCAGCACTGCACAAAACAGCAAATAGAACGAACGTTCCGAGTTGAAGCGGTTGTCCAATTATGTGACTGAACAACGTCGCGACTACAATTCCCAACATGGCAAATATGTTCGGTGCGATCAGTGCGAATAATGCGAAATTGGGGCCGGCCTCTTTCAAATCGCGCAGTCGTTTTGCAGCAGTCATCCCCATCTCAAGCAGGAAGAGACACAGCATTCCCTGGA
>CAZISK010001070.1:0-2706 GCA_964541355.1 uncultured Candidatus Obscuribacterales bacterium | reverse complement strand
GTTTTGTAGGCAACATAAGCTGTTGCCTCATTTCCGTCTACCGTGACAACTGTTTTTTCACCCATTTCTCACCATCGCTTGGTACTCTCGATTCTGGCCTGCTCGTCGCACTCTGTCTATCAGTCCAAAGGCTGATTGTGTGTCTAGCCACCATACCCATCCCTTCGATTGATTGCTGTTAAATGCCGTATGAATTCGGAAGGTCAAGAACTAGATCCACCGCATCTTCCCTTTCGGTACCACCAGGTCCGTGATCCCTGATTGATTCGACAAGCCAATTAAATCGAAATACCGTTTCTCCCTGCTCCGGCCTTGCAAGCTCCAGTTCTCTACTGAGACAAGGTCGGTTCTCAGGGTGACACCGCTCCAGTCGTTGTTCCAACAATCGGGCGTGGAAAAACTATACCGACAAAATGTGACGAGAGTCAGGCAATCTGCCAACCCTCGGAAGCGACCATGTCGTGCACGTCGATCAAAATCGACTCATGATGATTATCTCAGAGTTGCCAACTCCGACAGGAGCGATCTTCATCCATTTCGATTTGATACCGTCTGTGATGACCATAAAACTATCCTGTGATACTCGTGTGCTGTCCACGATAACCCAGCCGCTCTGAGGCAATTGCCTGATGTACCAGTTCTGTAAATCACCAGCGCTCGCTCGGACTGTCAGTTTGACCCAGGGTCTTCCGAGGACCGTCTGATTGTCTCTACTGGCCGTATTGGGGTGAAGAGGAATAGGCCCTCGCTTGGTTGACGATGAAATCGGGTTGCCGACGTAGAGTCTTTTGTGGCAGGTTGGGCAGATTCCGCTGTCGACCGGTCGCGTGCCTTGATATTGGATCACTTCACCCAAGTGATCCAGGCTCCAGGCTTCGCCGCCACCAGCCTGCTCTTTATATGGAAAGTTCATCCATATAAGATAGTCTGGTTTTCCGGGCATATTTTGGTAGCACCACCCGCGGTTACTGAGTTTCAAACAAGAGTTAGGGCAAGGTCGCCATAGTTTTGTTTGAGCATGGGCACATAATTGCGAACACCAGCTGACTGACATAAGGACCAGGATAAGAAACATTTTTGTCATGCGCATGTTTTTTCTATCTAATCACTCTCAGTTTCTATGCCCGCAGGCTCTACCAACAGAACAGGAAGAATCTCATCGCCATGCAAACTCGCGTAGCAGTCTTGAATTGAACAATCATACCAGGGACGGAACATTTAGTTGATCTTCAATACCGACCAACTTTGGTGCGCACTCTATGCGGGTTCTTCTTAAAGTGCTCAGTTTTCCGGTCTAGTTTTTCTGACATCCATTGCAAAACGCCCTCTGCTTACCTTGGACATCTGGCGTGAGGCTTTATTCGGCATTTGAACTACATTTGTTTGTCCCTTCGCGATAAAGTGGGGGCCATGATCTCCTTCAACAACTTCGACTTTTTTGATTTTGTCGCGCAAAATTCTGCTTAGCAGTTTGAGCATATGTCTTTGGGCGTAACGAGCTTGACTTGCGTACTGCTCGGGATTTATTTTCTGGAGGTCCCGTATGCCGCTCCCTTTCTATTGAATAGGTAAGGCGCTTGAGGAAGATCGATGTGGATGAAAACAAATTTTGGACCTGGACACTGAAGTATTTGATCGATCCCTTCGATAATTGCAGTTCGCTTAGTCCTGGCAAGCGCACAGATGAGATTGAACCGGGGCGGGAGGATTGACAGAGCAGTCGAGTCGAGAACTCTAAGAAAGAAATGATCTCCGATCCCAGAGGGTACATTAACAGTTGCCTCAGGATTCCAGTCGGTAGCACCAAATCCGGAGGAGTAGTTGATGAAATGGTATCCGGCATGACGCAAGATTCTTGATACTCTGTTGTTCCGGATCATGCTGCCCAAGACCTTGGAATGCTGCTCATCCGGCACCGGCTCGGGAGACCGTGACCGTAAATAATCCATATTTCCTGCAAGACTGGTGTCGCGAGGATCTGGATGCTTCACACGGATGATTTCGTCTTTCATGAATGTTGCATCGCGATCATATATATTTATGGTTTTCCGGGTCGCGGTTACGAGGGACGGCTAAATCATGAATATCGACAGGTTGTCACGCAGTGCTCTTACGGTTTCACTGGTTGCGATTACTTCTACTTGTCTTGTCTTGCCAGGCGAATCGAAGGCATCGAAAGGCGGCGCGTCAAAGTCAGGAGCGCAAAAGGAGAAGGTGATTGTCAATGCTACCAAGACCGAGCCAAACGAAATCAAAGCGCGACTTTCAGCACTGGAAGGAGCTCTTTCTGAGGGGGACGCGCAGAAGGTGGCGGCATTCTGGAGCGAGGACGGCAGTTATACCGATGAATCCGGATCTCGATTCACTGGCCGATCGGTATTGGAAAAGCGATTTGCCGAAGTTTTTGAAAACAGCGGCAGACCATTTATTGAATTCGGATCTGAGTCAAGCAAGCTTCTCTCTCCGGACGTAGCGATTTCGGAAGGCATTGTCCGTCGTAAAGATGACGCAAACAAGAGAGCGGAGACGCGCTACTCGATCGTGCTCCAACGCTCGGGTGAGAAGTGGCTAATTTCATCTGCCGTGGAAACTCCTCTTGACTCCACCGCCGAACCACAGCAGCGATTGACCGATCTCTCCTGGATGATTGGTGAGTGGTCCGCTCAAAATAATGGTGGCAGCGTCCATATGAAGGCTGATTGGGTC
>CAZISK010001069.1:0-2713 GCA_964541355.1 uncultured Candidatus Obscuribacterales bacterium | reverse complement strand
CCATGCAACAGCTTCTACTTAGTCTTACGAATCAATCAGTGTTAATGCCGGCCCTCGAGAATTTGAAGCCGTATCCTAACAGTGAGGATGAGACAATAGAGACTCAGATGAAGCGCCTTCGAAAGGCGATTACCGTCGCAAAGCCAAAGGATGGCGTCGGCATTGGGATTTCTTATCTGCACTCGGACCGTTACGTGTCACAAGCCGTCGTGACCCTTCTCGTCGCCAAACTGCAGGAGGACAATGTGAGACGACGAGAAGGACTGATCGGGACCACCACCGAGTTTCTGTCTGCTGAGCTGAATCGGATGAAAGCCGACCTTGAGGCCAAGGAACAGTCGATTTCAGATTTTAAGAAAGCTCATATTGGAGAATTGCCGGATCAGATGGAGGCAAGTCTGCGCGCGCTCGATCGGTTGCAGACCGATTTTGTGGCTTCCGGTGAATCTTTGAATCGAGCGGGCGAACGGCTTACTGACTTGGATAAATCCATCAGAGAATTTTCTGATCTCGGGCAAACCGACATGGTTCCGGTTGAGAGGAGTGGGCAAATGGGTGACACCAAGCCTCCCGACCCGAACAGTGCCAGATTGGAGCAGTTGAAGCAAAAGCTGAATGAACTTTTGGGAATCTACAAGGAGAACTATCCTGACGTGGTGCACCTCCGTGAAGAAATTCGTCGGTTAGAGTTGGAGCCACGATTGGCTGATGGTGATCATCCTGGCGTAGACGAGTCGGCAGGTGGACCAGTTGAGAGCGTCGGCAAGGCCGCTCGTAAGTCGAGAGATCCGTTCTTAAGAGTGCTCATGAGGGAGCGCAATGAAATAAGGAGCGAGATGGCCTTCCTCAAGGAAAAGCAGGCCAATACAATTCGGCAAATCAGGGAGCTTGAAGCCCATGTTCAACGGACTCCTGCGACAGAACAGCGTCTCACCATTCTTGTTCGAGACTATGAAAACCTCAAAAAAGGGTATCAATCTCTTCTTGATAAGCAGACAAATGCCAGAATTGTGGAGAACTATGAAAGTCGCCAATTCGGAGAACAGTATCGAGTCATAGAGCCAGCAAACTTGCCCAATAGTGAAGAGCCGCCTACACTCGTCCATTTTCTGCTTGGAGGTTTTGTGCTCGGTTGCACCTTCGGTTTTGGAGGAGTCATTGTGGTGGAGCTGCTGAAACCTGGGTTCCGCCGCCCGGAGGAAGTTGAGAGTTATCTTGGCCTTCCAGTGATCGCGACGATCCCTCCTTTCGAGACCGGGATGGTCGGAATGGGTTCGGCGCGGGCTCATGCGCTAATCACCGGACCAAAAACCGGAGTCGGGATTCCTGAGCGTGCTACAGCCTATTATGGGCAGGGAAGGAAGTTGAAGAGGAATGCGGCGCCCAGGGGCCCGTCCCAAGAGTTTCATTTGATCACAAAATGGAGTTCGCTCTCCATCATTGCTGAGCAATACCGAGTAGCGTCCACACGACTGCTGTTGATGACGGCTGAAAAGAGTAATGTGGTGACCCTTGTGGCTAGTAGCATTATGGGGGAGGGCAAAACAACGACGGCAGTCAATCTTGCCTATGTTCTGGCCCATGATTTGAAGAAATCCACGCTTTTGATTGATTGTGATTTTAAGCGTCCGATGGTGCACGAATACATGGGTATTCCGGTCGAGCCAGGCCTCAGTGAGGCTGAACAGGGGGGGGGCATTCTTGAGAATTGTATTCATCCCTATGACGGTATCCCGCTCTCCATTTTGCCGTGCGGGGATGCGAAAGTCAGACCTGCCAGTATTCGTGGAATTCAGTATGTGAAACAAATCCTTCCGGAACTAAGAATTCGCTACGACCATGTGATTTTAGATGGACCGCCTGTGTTAACACTTGCAGATGTCAATGTTCTCGGTAGTCTGGCGGATCAGGTGATCCTTGTGGTGCGAGCCGGCTTGACGAGCCAGGAAATGGTACGCACGGCGGTGAAACAACTGAACACCGATGACGCCTCCATCGGTGTCGTTTTGACGCAGGTGGAAATGGAGTTTACTCCCTATCACATGTACGAGAAATACTATGCCGCCAAGAACGGTTGAGGTGATCAATAATGAGGTTACAGTGGAGCAAGCACTGCCGCTGTGCCGCTTCACGGAGGAGGCGTATCCGACGCGGAACACACTGCATTCCAGAAGACGGGTGCTCATCTTGGGTGCAGGGAAGCTTGCGAGGGAACTCTATCGAGTCGTACTTTCGGAACGCCTGGACCTGATGGAGATTGTTGCGGCTCTTGTAGTGGAAAATGAGCGAGTAGAGAGTAATCTGGCTATACCTGGATTAATTGGCACACATGAACAGTTGGCACAGGTGGTAGAAGATCAGAGAGTGAATACCATCGTGGTCTGTTTTGAAGATCGTCGCTCGGTGCTGCCAGTGGAACAACTCCTCGATTTAAAGGCGATGGGGATAGACATTCTTGACGGGCATCAATTGTTTGAGGAAGTCTCAGGCCGTCTCTCAGTTGATTCACTTCGCCCGAGCGCCCTGATCTTTTCGACCGGTTTTAAGCAGAGCATGATCTCCCGTGGTACGAAGCGGTTCATGGACATACTGATTTCAGCCGGTGGGTTGGTGATGCTGTCGCCGCTATTCATGCTCGTTGCATTTCTCATTAAGGTCGATTCACCAGGACCGGTCCTCTATCGTCAGTTGCGTGTCGGGTTACGTGGCCGCC
>CAZISK010001068.1:0-2734 GCA_964541355.1 uncultured Candidatus Obscuribacterales bacterium | reverse complement strand
AAATGACCAGGCAGAGCCAGCTGGAAGGTCCCCTAAGGGAGGACAAAATCAGAATGTGCTGGCAATGTCAGCCGATGCACCGCAAGAGGCTTTAAACATCGAGTCGGCCGATGCCACCTTTTGCGAGGTTCAGGCGATGGAGCTCGAAGCAACCGCCAACCCTTCGAAGCCAAAGAGGGAGGGATTAGCCAAGACTTTTGGTCTGGTCGCGGTTTTGAACGTCCTGTCAAAGTCGGCTGGACTGATTCGAGACATCATCGTCCTGCAGGTGTTCGGCACCTCTCATGTCACGGACGCTTATTTTTACGCCTACCAGTTCACCGGCAACGTCCTAGTGCTCTTCGGGGGTGTTGGTGGACCATTCCATTCGTCTGGAGTAGCAATTCTTTCGGCTCAGCAGGAGGGCGAAGAGAAAAAAAGGCTCGTAGGCCAACTTCTCTTATTGACCCTTGCTTCACTGTCCGTGCTTTCAATCGCGCTGTACTTTGCTGCACCATATGTAGTGCCGCTTGTCTTTCCCGCCAATGGACTGCCGCAAGCAGAAAGGGTGCAGCTCTGGGCCTCAATTATCCCGCAGCTTCGCATAATGGTTCCCTTGATTTTGATCGCCGGTCTGGTCGGACTGGGTGCGGGGATCTCCAATACCTACAAAGAGTTCACCTGGCCGTCACTATCTCCAGCCGTAGCCAGCATAGCCATCATTGTCGCGGTCATCTTCTTCCCCGATTCGGCTGGTCTGTGTCTCGCCGTCGGGACGCTTATCGGTGCGGTTGGTCAGCTCGTCGTTCAACTGCCTGGAATATTCAGAGCCAAACCGAAATTCGAACTTGCATTTGTGCCCATGCCCGGTTTGAAGCAATACCTTTTGATGATCGGTCCCGCTGCAGTGGGAACATTAATAGGACAGATCAATGTCTTTACCGACAGCTTTTTTATATCGTCTCTTTCTCCAGGCAGTTTGACGGCGATTCAAAACGCCAATCGTCTGTTGCAACTCCCGCTTGGTGTACTGCTTACTGCCATGCTGGTGCCTATTCTGCCGCGCTTCACAGAACAAGTCGCGGCCAGGGAGATCGATGATCTCAAAGCAGAGTTTCGCAAGGCGCTGAGAATTCTCTGGTTCACAGTACTACCCATGGTGACCATGCTTCTCGCCATACCCAATCCGATTATTCGACTGCTTTTCGAACGTGGACATTTTGACGAAAGTTCGCGAATGCTTGTGGTGTTGGCTCTTTCGTACCTGGTCCCATCAGCATTTTTCTACGTAGCTCGCGATCTCCTCACTCGGGTGTTTTACGCTCATCAAGATACACAAACACCGTTCAAGATTGGTCTGCTGTCCATTATCGTCAAAATGGGAGCGGACTGGGCCCTTGTGGGTCCCCTGGGCATTGGCGGAATCGCGCTCTCAACGACCCTGGTTACCATATTTAATATGACTCTCCTGTCCACGCTGCTGACAAAGAAAATCGGACCGTTAGGAATTCAAAAACTGATCCGGCCGGCAATAATCATGTTGCTCGCCTCGCTGGCTTGCGGTGTGACTGCATATTTCTCTCAGATCTGGTTCGAGCAACTTATCCACCTGCCTAGCTCACTCGGAAAATTTGCAACTCTTCTGGTATCAATAACCGTGGCGGGCTCGTTGGGGCTAGGGGTTTACCTCGCCGTTTGCGTCGCAGCGAAGCTCGAAGAGCCAAGCCTGGCCCTTGCAAAATTCCGCAAACGGAGCCGTACAAATCAGAGTCCATGACGTCGGTCAGTTCTGCAACAAAGCCTCTATTTGTGCTTCGCTTGTTGTCTGTGCGTCTCTTTCGCGGAGCAACTCGGCTTTTCGCCGCTCTAACTCCTTCTTCAGGTCGTAAGTTGAGGAATCTGTACCTGTCTTCTTATCAATCTCAGCCTGTTGAGCTACGCACCTTTGGGTTACACAAATGGTAATTGCAACCGGTAATACAACGGATACGAACGTTACCATAGCGATGGACGCAAGGACGATCTTTATTGTCTTGCTCATTGTGTATTTATTAGTAACTCGGTAGGAAGTGAAATGCGAACGACGTCATTGTATGCCCAACCCACTTGGCAGCCATGGACTTTCTTTTTCTCTTAACTTCCGTCGAGATTGCGAATTACATTAAATCTCCGGAAACGACGGACTGTGAGCCGTTTAGCTCTTTCGGCGTTTCCAGTGTGGTCCAGGAACTTCCGCTACAAAACGTCGTGTTTCGGCACCTCAGCGGGACCCGAGGAAAAGTCTGGAAACTCGTTCCTCTCGCCAACAATCGGAAGTTTCAGCGCACTGCAAACAACGCCTTTACAAGCTTTTCACCCTGGTTGAGGTCTCGAAACTTGGTGACAGTTTGACAGATTGTTTTTAGCTTGCCATTTGCAAGCTTTTTCGATTGAGCCATGCTCAAGATGGGTATTCTTGAAAACGGGGTAGATGGCAGGAGGGTGTCAGACATGTTCAAAAAGGGTATTGTGGTTGCGACTTTGTTGAGCCTGACGACCGGAT
The DNA here is from genome assembly GCA_964541355.1 of uncultured Candidatus Obscuribacterales bacterium. Taxonomy (GTDB): domain Bacteria; phylum Cyanobacteriota; class Vampirovibrionia; order Obscuribacterales; family Obscuribacteraceae; genus JADYXR01. The sequence goes on along the minus strand of CAZISK010001068.1, from coordinate 213 downwards.
GCTTTACACAACCTGGCTGGTGCCAACAATCCGGACAAACCACAGGACAAGCTGATGTTGCGGGCTCCGAGCCTAAAGACTTGATGTACCTGCGCGTCCACCGGCAACACGCCAGAATAAGCCACGCTTTGAAGACTGGACTCATTACTGACGATCAAGCAAAGCAGCTCCGATCCGCAGTAGATGACATCGCCGCCCAGATTGCTCAAATGC
>CAZISK010001067.1:0-2751 GCA_964541355.1 uncultured Candidatus Obscuribacterales bacterium | reverse complement strand
GCAGTCGCGCGCAACGACTTTGGATTTGACTTTAGCGATCGTGAGATACAAAACAGACTTCTAGACTTACGAGATGCGCACCCAGATAACCTCACTCTAAGTATCGACGTGGCGCGATTCATCTACGGTTCTGAGGACGACCGCCTCTCATTGCCCGCCCTTTTTTTTGAGCGAGGCTGTACCTTTTCTGAAGGCACGATACGTACCTTAGTTGCGCAAGCTATTGAGCGGTATGGGGAAGATAGAGTGAGGGCAGTACTCAATCGCGTTCTTGTCTTCAATTCACTGCCAGAAAATCTTCGTCATCGACTGTCCAGCTCTAGCGCTCCAGCACCTGAAGGGTCACTAGTTTCTCTTGAGGGGCGTGTATTGACCGTCGGCGTAATTAACGGAGTTCCCGCCGATGTTCGATTGAGATTGACCGGGTTAGCCGCACCATTACCAGTGGCTGATGGATTTCGAGTCGATGCGATTTCCGCAAGAGAATTTAACATGCTTCCGCCTGAAGTGCGCTTCTATCTTAGCGGTAATCTCGATCTCTTGCCTCCAGGCACCGTGCGAAATTTTGGTGGAATTATGATCCCGCCTAGACTCTTCAACACGATCAGTAGCGATGTGCGAGCTCGTGTGTTTGGTCACGAAAATAGACTCGACCCCGGTATTCAAGTCTGGCCTGACCTTGCCCAGATTAGATTGACGAGACCTGAGTATAATAATCTCAGACCGGAAGTCAGACGAGCACTTTCCGGGTCAGACGCCGAATTGCCAGAAGGATCGATATTCAGCTTTGCGGGGCGAACGCTTGAAGCGGCTGTTTTCAATCAACTACCAAATAGTATTCGCGAGCGAATCACCGGATCCTGGTCGGAGCTACCGGTAGGCTCTGTGCTTCGCGATTTTTCCCTCATTTCTATCGAAGCAGCCATCTTTAATAATCCCCAGTTTCGAAGTCACTTGACTGGCAGGACTCTACCGATAGATATTAATCGTGCATTGGCCCAGTTGGCAAATGGCACTATAGATAGTGCCGACTCACCATATGCCTTCTTACTCGAAAACCCTCCGCTTGAAACACGCTTATCCTCCGAGTCAGCCGCATCCCAGGCGAGACTTACCCGTACAACCCGCGACCTCGAGTCACTTCATTTGCTTCAAGAGTTCATGTTAGGGCGCTTCGAAGCCAGCTCCCGTGAATCAGTTGGACTGTTGAATAGAGCGCTTTCTCTTTTCGGTCATCGAGGATTAGAGCGCTTCGAAAGAGAGCAAGTTAGTAGTCTGGTCCGCTTGAGCCAAATTCAAATGCGGATTCATGAGGCAGAACAAGCTTTGCAGCTTGCCACGCTCGAGCACACAAGATCCACTGCTGCTCTTGGTATCTGGAGATTCACGCAATTGATGGATGCGGGGGATGTAATTGCTGCAGATCGATTGGCTATGGATATGTACGGGAGTTATGGCGGAGAAGCGTTGTCCCTATTTTCTCCTGCGGTCACCTGGTCCCTTTTAGGTGATGGACCGTTTAATGGATGGGGGCGGCTGTCTAGAGCGGGTTTGACTCTGCTGCCAGCTCCACCACAGATCAGCAGCTCAGGCATTGAAGGAGTTGGTGAGGGAATTGCTGTACTGAGAAGAATTCATCCACAACCAGACGGGACGCCTTTCGCTGACACTCCAGCGCTGCGGCGAATCGGTCTGGATGCAATCGACCGACACGCACTTTGGGCTGAAGTTGGACACGACTTCCGCACTATTGCAGAAAATATGCAATTGATTTTAGTTCAAGCAAATGCGACAGGTACAATGTTTGACGACTTTGTTTGCTCTGCTCGCGCACGGGCGGACGTTATAGAAGCTGCTATGAGATCAGTACAAAGCCGTTTGACAGAGATACGTCTCTTGCGAACTTCTATAACGGACGCCCTATGGGGCGAAAATCGAATTACTGATCCAGCCGCACGCGCTGAATTGGTTGCTCGTGCTGATTTCATTACAAATGTGCTGCGCCTTTGTGATCCCGCCGAGCCTCGAGCTAGAAACGCTGTACGACAAGACCAGGTCGAATCGAGAATCAGGGAACTCGAGCGGATGCTCAGAACTCGTCCACTACCTTACGTCAGCGATATTCACAGCGGCTGGGATGAAGGACGAATTGCCCTTTCTTATGTAGCGGAACTCAGTCAACTCAGGGCTGAGCTTCGCTCAATCCTAGGACCAAGCCAGCACGAGAGACTGATGATGGCACTTCAAACTATTAGGAGTCCTGAATTTAGACCGGATACCTTTGCCAACTGGTTAATAGAGGAAGGTCCGTCGCTCGGTATCGGTCTGGCATTGTCGATTGCCGGCGCTACTGCGCTTACGATCGCTACCGGCGGCTTAGGTCTCTTGGCGATCTCCGCTGTTGGTTCAGGACTGTTCATGGTAGGCAGTGAAGGTACCAGACTTGTACTGGGAGGCAATTCCAGGCTCGGCAGATACATTAATGGTGCCATGGTGGCCGACGAATACGGCAACCTTCGGCCAATGAATGCCCTTCGAGATGTAATAGCAACATACGCGACCGATTTTCTGGTTCAGACTCTGACCAGCTATTTCACAGGCGTCGCTGCAACAAGACTGGGCGAGGCACTTCGTTCTTTGCGCAGCTGATCGGCTGCAAGAATCACCTTAATCAGAGAGAACGAGGTGTTGGTATCCCAGGTGCTGTCCAGAACGACAGCGCTAGAATCCCACATGGTGGCGAATCCATCC
>CAZISK010001066.1:0-2754 GCA_964541355.1 uncultured Candidatus Obscuribacterales bacterium | reverse complement strand
CAATGCAACTCTAGACAATAAGATTTGGGATGTCTACAGGGCGGAGCTAGATGCTGCGTGCCGGGAAAACAAGATCGGAATAGAAGCACAAGCAAAGCTGAAAGTGATAGACCACATTCCTCCTGACCAGGGCACAGATCTATATTTTCTATCCAGAAGCGAAGTGATCGCGGAATCATGCAAGCTCTACTGGGTGGAACAGGATTACATCGCCAGAGGGGAGAAACCTCCGTCCTACCAGGACCTTGTCGAAAAGTACGTTCGCTCAGATCGACGACCAGCAATGCGATTATTTGAAAAGACATATGAGACTCTTAAGAAAGAAGCGTTCGCAGAGCAAGCCCCGATACCATCCAATGTACAGAAATCCGCGGGAAAGACTGACACCACTCTAGATGCAACGAGCCAAGGAAGAGATCCTTCAACTCTTCGAGATCCCAAGGCACAAACGCAAGAACCACTACGAGCCCAAGGATCGCCGAGAGACTCCGGTGCTCAGTCCACAAGCGAGAACGGTTCGACGACCGCGAAAAGTCCGGAAGCGGAGGCCTTGCAAAAGGTGTTGCTCAAGAAATTAAGGGGTGAGGGTTGGCCCAAATCAACCGCGACCAAATACGTGCAAACATTGACTGTCGATGGCTTGAAGGAGGCATTGCGCGGTCTCGACAACAAAGAGCCAAGAGTAGTGTTTATCGGCGGAAAACCGATCGATCCTGAGCATCCGCTTGGTCGAGACGAGGTCACCAATGCCATCACTGCTCTCGAAATATTTGCCAGTAACGCTGGAGATGTAGTTAACATTATCGAAGGAATTCCGCCGGATGCCCTTTCTAGTCACAAGAGATCAGGTGATACAGCTTTCTACGAGCACTCGCAAAATTTGAAGCTAGATAAATTGACAAAGGAGCCGAGGATTTATACCGTTCCACGCGATGTATACGCCGAAATCGTAAAAGAGGTTTGTGCTGAACACATCACAATTGTCAAGGATCCGACCTATGGTAGTGAGTTTCAAACAATCAAACCCGGAAATGAAGTGATAGTAGGACGAAAAATAATCGAAGCATTGAAACTCAGGGGAATTAGACCGATAAGACCTGGAGCTGGTTAAGAAACAAGATACTTCCTTTGGTCAGACCATCAATCCCGCCATTCGAGGAAATATCGACTTGGTCGGCAATGTTATCCTATTGTGATTGTTTCTAATCTCGCCAGAGCACCTTCTCACTAGATGAAACTGATTCACAAGGGTTTGTTGCTGATTGCAGCACCTGTTTTCCTGCAGATAGCTCTCTTGGCCGGATTAGCCAGTCTATTGTCGGACAGTAATAAAGACATCGAAGAACAACTTCTGTCCAAACAGATCGTATTGGATACTATGCTTCTTGGGCGGCTCGAGGCGGATGGTTATTTCCTCTCGATCGCTTCCGGGATGGGCGGAGGACAGACGGTAGTCGATGGATTCTTCAAAAAACGGCGCGAGCTGCATCGAGTCTCTAAGGAACTTCTATCGCTGGTTGCCTTCGACAAAGATCGTCTGCCGCTGATAAAAACACTGACTAAATTACTGCAAAAGTTGAGCGACCAGCTCAAAGAGGTTGTCGAAAAAGACGAGGCTTCGCGCCTGTTTGTAGGCTCGCGCGACCCACTGGCGTTCGAACTCTTCGAACAGATTCGCAGCGCCAATAGCATGATGGACAAAATTATTGACAGGGAAGGGGAAATTGAGACCAGACGCAGCGCCAGGAAGGAGAAGAGCCGGCGCTTGATTGAGCAGTTGTTGAAAGCTGGCGTGTTTATCAATTCGCTCGGAGCGTTGCTAATCTCGCTCTACTTCTACAAAGGCATCTCGGCCCGCCTTCAACGAATCTTCGAGAACACCAACCGATTATCACGCAGAGAACCGCTCAGTCCTGCTCTCTCGGGCGGCGACGAGATTGCGGCGATCGACAAATCGTTTCACCAGATGGCAGATACATTGAAGATCAATGAGCAACGCATTCAGGCAGTTCTGGAAAAAATGAGTGTCGGCATCGTTGTAGTCGACATTGATACCATGGAGATAGAATCCATCAATCAGGCACTGGAAGATACTCTTGCAGTATCTCGTCAATCCGTAGTAGGTAAAAGTGTGTGCGACCTGATCGATCTGGACACGAAGGACGCTCCAGAGATCTTGAAAGACCTCTGCCAGAGCGGGCGATCGATCAAGCTTCAACAGACCGGTCCGGGCTCTTCCAAGGATCTGGAATTAACCGCAGCGCTCGATCGAATCCAGGATCGTTCCAGAGTGATCATTTGCGTTAGAGACATCACGAGGGAAGTAGAGAGCGAAAGAATGAAACGACAGTTCCTCGCGATGATTACCCACGAAATCAAAACGCCGCTCTCATCGACCACCGTCTTTCTCGACCTGCTTCAGAACAAAAAGTACACGGAGGATCATAACAAGCTGAGCGAACGCGCGAAGATGCAGTGGAGGAGCGTCGATCGAATCAGGAAGCTGGTCAATGATTTACTTGAGATCGAGAAGATGGAGTCTGATCAACTCTTCCTGGAGCTGATGGATGAGCCGCTGGAAGATGTCATTTCCGATAGTATTGAAGCCGTCATCGACCTGGCTAATGAAGCGTCAGTCTCCATCGAATACCATGTCGAGCCCCCTGGACTGTCGTTTCGCGCCGATACACAAAGGTTGACACAGGTTTTCGTTTATCTGCGCGGAATTGCCATCTAGTTCTCGCATCATGATTG
>CAZISK010001065.1:0-2755 GCA_964541355.1 uncultured Candidatus Obscuribacterales bacterium | reverse complement strand
TTTTACCACTCACATATTCGAGCACTACATAGCCGCGATGATCTTCGACAAAGCAATCGAGCAGTTTGACAATGCGCGGATGGTCGATTTTAGAGAGTATTTCGAACTCCCGACTTAACAGTTCAATCTTGCTTGCTTCGATCTCATTTCCTTTGTGCACCGGCAAGACAAACTCTTTCAAAACAACTTCGACATCGCAGGGGTGTCGCGTTGCCAGGTAGGCGGTACCCTGACCACCGGCTCCCAGCTTCCGAACAATAGTGTAAACACCGTTTTGAAGCAGCTGTCCAACGGCCAACTGACTCGAATTGATACGCCTACTTGAAGGGGAGAAGCACTCCAGCCATAGTCGAGTGTGTGAATTCTGCATCTGTTCTTGAGAAAGAAGCATGACCTGGTCGATTATTTCCGCCTGCGGAACATATACACGAATGTTCGACAAAAGGGTGGCCGACGGAACCCAGGCCAGGGCATTGTCCCAACTGATTTTATAAACTCTAGAACCGTGAACCTCGATGAGCAAACACCTGTTCACTCCAGGTTCCGTTGATGATGCGCCAATATCCTTTATGTTTGTCCAGTGAATCAACTCCGTACATTCTCGCGACTCCTCTCCTTGCCGACCGAGCCTTATCCCGTCTTCATCCACCGACAGGATCTGGAGAAGGTCCAGACTGCGATTGTACTTATTTTGAGAGATAATGCCGAAGGTCAGGATGCCCAATCCATAGAGCCCTCCAAGGATCCACCCTATGTCCCAGCGGAAACTGAGAGTGTAAGCCAGTGCCTTGCTGATGCCCTGCCCAGCGGAGATTCCATGGATTATCACCACGCCGATAAACAGGAATGGGACCAGATATAAGAAAGTGTCGCGGAGCGGTCCATGTCGAGGTCTGTCAATGGCAGTGACGATTTTCTTTCCGGCCAGCTCGATTTTCATAGTCTCGCTCCGCGCTCGCCGCGCTTGACCCGGACGGCCTCAGCAACTTGAGATAGCCTTTCACCAACATCAAGCCTGGTGCACTGCTTGATCAAACCGTTGAGGGTTTCCCCGATTTTCGCACCATCGGCAATGGCATCGCATTCGGAAAGCGGCTTGGGATCGCGTGCTGTAATCAGGAAATAGAGCGTCGCACCAAATGCGAAGACATCACTACCGGGACAAGCTTTTCCTTTGAATTGCTCGAGCGGAATATATGAAGATTTGCCGACGACGGTGCCAGTCGCGGCACCAATGAAAGTATTGGCGGCGCCAAAGTCTATCAGGTACAAACTCCCATCTGGTGCCAGAATGATGTTATCCGGAGTAATGTCGCGGTGCACCACCGGCGGTTGCAGTGAATGAAGGTAGTCGATGATCTCGGAAAGCTGGACGGCCCAATCCCATACAATCTTCTCGGACTGAGCGCCCTGGTCTCTGATTACGCTTCTGAGATTCTTTCCGACGATATGTTGCAAAACCAGATAATGCCTGTCGTTTTCAACAAAGTAGTCCAGGACTTTGGCTATTCGGGGATGCTCGAGTCCGGCAAGAATTCTTGCTTCACGCTCGAACATCTCTCGCGATTTCCAGAGCGCTTCTGGGTCGGCAAGATCTTGGGTAACGCACTCTTTCAAGGCTACGAAGTCCCCATCGATCAACTTCGCCAGATACACTGCCGATAAGCCACCAAAGCCTTTGTTTCCCACAACCGTAACGGAGCCATTGCGCAGAGTGGCGCCGGATTCAAGTGGAACGAATGCAGTCGAGCCAAAGCGCTGGTTTAAAGCCTCGTTCCACAGCTCTGTAAAACCAAGACGCACAACTTCGTCTCCTTTCCAGGAAGCGTTCAATTTCACCCTTTGAGGATCGGGCAATTTGTACAGTTTTGGTGCATAAGTATCGATCGCCAAAAACAAAAGCTCCAGATCGGCGCGATTAAAACCGTCGATATTGAGAAGTGCGTATGCATCATCCTTGAAGCCAAGCTTGATTTTCGTCGGGTTTTCCGAAGGAACGCTCCGATCTACAAATACCAAAACGGTCAACTCGGACCACTCGCGATACAACTGCCCCTTGAGCTGTCGAGCCAAGCACAGGGGAAAGACAATCCCCTCTGCATCAAAGCGAATGGCTGTATTTCCCAGCCATGCTCCTGACAGAAGAACGCCACCGGTAATGGTCATTAGAGCGCAAATAGCCCAGACGGTAGCGGAAGGCAGGACCATGGACATGACGAACACTACCAACCCTATAATCGGGGAGGCGAGCAGGACGACAGCCCAGAATACCCCAAAAGATGTTGTCCATCGAAAGCGGCGAAAGATTGGATGAGAATAGTGGAGTTTGTGTCGTTGGGCAAAAAATGAAAGCGCCTCGACACCTCGATCAGCGAATGCGGGATTGGTGGAAATTTGTGAACTTGCTTCGGTCATGGCTCAAACAATCCCCCTCAATGCCATACCCAATTTTTCAGAATCCTTCCAACGTGGTGGAGCGCCCGGTTATCTTCAAGAACTCGTCGAAGATTCCGGCTCTGCGTGAGCATCATGATTCGATTCTTACTATAATTAACGCAGTGTCAGGTGAGGTTTACCTGCCTACACGGGTAAAAAGACTATGTACTCTCGATCTCGGGTGCATTCAGGAGCAGGCAATCCGGCCGGCTCCAGAGATTAGGATCCTGAACTGCGTCAGGCGAATTTCGGTTTTCAGTGGAATCGACCTTATGAGTACTGAAGACAATCGATCGACGAATGAAAGAGCCTGGGCGAT
>CAZISK010001064.1:0-2764 GCA_964541355.1 uncultured Candidatus Obscuribacterales bacterium | reverse complement strand
AAACGGCGGCGTCTTTAGGGTCTACGTGCCGCTGTACGATGGCGTCGGCGACGTCCATGTATTCTACTTTGCCGCCGCGGAACGATACGATCGTTACTCCGAAGATGCCTTTACTGATTAACTCGATAGCTGCCGCTCCGGCTTCCAGTCCGAAATTGGCATCGACGGAGGAGGCAAAGCCGCATCTAACCAGGTGGCTCGGGCGAATTTCTCTGACTTCAGGAATCTCATAGACGCCTTCAACAAACTGTCCCGTCTTTTTCATGAACTCCTTGATCTCAGGATCAGCTTTGACGCGCTTCTCAATCTCTTTGACCACATACTGACCAGCGCCCATGAGCTTACGATGTCCGAATGAATCGGGTTGAGAGTTCATGTCGACGAGCTCATTTCCGGATGCATCTCTTAGACCCTCTGCCACCACAATGGTGGCAGTTCCTGCTTTAACATCGCTTTCCTCGATGCGTTTGACGAATACAGCCTTTATATGTTTATACAAAACATCGAAATCGACTGGAATCTCAGGAATCAAAACCGCGTCCGCGTCTGCTGCCACACCACCGCGAAAAGCGGTATGACCAGCGTATCGTCCAAAGACTTCCAGAACGATGATGCGATTATGCGTGCGGCCTGTCGTTCGCAGGTCGCGGATAGCATCCTGGATTCGATTGATTGTCGAGTCGCCTCCAACACTATAGGGCATCAGGTCGAGATCCATAGTTTTTGGTGCGTGCACGCACGGAATCCCTTTGTCTGCCAGATCTTTGACGACGCTTCCGGTATCGTCGCCACCGGATATAACAAGCGCATCGAGATTGAATTTCTTAAGTCCGTCTTTGATGCGTTCATATTTTTTGTCATCTTTGATCTTAGATACTTTCACGCGGGAGTTGCCGGCCTCACTGCCGGCGAGGAATACATCAATCTGCTCGATGCGCTCTTTTGTTAGTTTCGTAAGTTCGGAAAAATCGACAAGGTTGTAAAGTCCGGCGTAGCCGTTGGGAATTATGAAGGCCGTCATTCCCTTACTCAACGCGCTCAGCGCCGCACCTTTGATGACGCCGTTGAGGCCGCCGCAGTCGCCGCCGGATGTGATGATTCCGATATTCTTCATGTTGGCTCCAGATATACTCGGGATGGTCTAGAGCATATTTATCACGATTGGTGGCCCGTAGAATTAGCAGTAATTTACGCCGAGCGAAATCGTGGCGTCGCGTCGATCAAATGTGAAGAACGTTGCTGTGTGAGCGACCTGCGATGGCAAGAGCGCCGGGGTGGTGTTGCCATCGAGTCTGAATGTGCTATTCGACCAGAGCGAGCTGACCGAGCTGTGGATGTGAGTATACCCGGGCTTTGCCAGACGGTGTCATGATCGACTTGCCTCTGTCGGCGGACCAGCCGTTGTTCTGAAGAAGCGACTGTCCTTGTCCTGTTTGAGAAGCCTGATAAACAGGGAAGTACCCCGGCGAGTTTCCTTTGAGCAGCACAATCATGTCACCATATGCGGTGCGCATCGAGAGACCGTCGTCGGTTTCGTCCAGCACTGTCGTACCTAGAAGACTTTCGTAATGTTGTTTTGCGCACAGCAGATCAGGAACGACATGCACCGTCATGATTTGATTCAATACAGCTTGTTTTGCCTGCGCCGGGCCCATTAACATGGGCTCGCTGGGAAGCGCGGGCATTGGGCTCATCGTCCACTCTAGGAGCAGAATACAGGTCTTTTGTTTGAAGTCAAAAGCGTGCTGTTTTCTGCCTTCGGATTCAAGGTCCTTGGCTATTGATTGAAGGGCGTTGGCCAGATCTGTTTCGTTGTCGCCTACCTGGAGCCGTACGAGCTGCAGTACGTCGATGTATAACTGCTCCGCTTTATCGGGATTCGGCTCAGCGAGCGCCGCGTCGACGGCACGCTTCAGATTGCTTTTAATGTCTGTTCCTACCATTCCAACTTCCTCTAAGAACGGCACTGTCAAAGGTAAACCGTCAAGCGCGACATCCGCGATCCGCTTTCAGGAAATGACCTCGATTCAAACATTATTGCATTTTCAATAGCTATTGATATGCGCTCTTCTAGGCAGACTTGAGTGAGCTTTCCGGTTCGGTCATTCGGCTCAAAAGAGTCTCAATTCGGGCAATCTCATGTATGACGGAGTGCTTGTCAGCATCATTTAGATCGCTGAGCCGAACAACCTCAGCCGTCGAAGCAGCGGTGTTCATAGTTTGGCAAATCTCAAGAGCGATAGAGCGAAAAATTTCCAGCATAGCCAACCTCCATCCCTGAGAGTTTCACCCCAGGGCATGCCTGTCTGTTCTTGACAACTTAATTTAAGTCCAAGCCTCTTCAGTCGCAAGGAGGAAACATTTAAGGCGCAATTTAATCGAAAGCTACTTGCAGACCCCGTTTTTATTGGCGCCCAATGCTTTTCGGACCCAGCTTTTTCGGCAGCAAGGTTTCTTGATTAAACGCAGCTCGCCTACAGGGGTAGACATACGTAGACGCTATCGCCTGAGTTCCAGGGGGTTGACAAAACTAGACGACCGGTCTAATATTGTTTCGTCGCTCAGACGATTGGCGTTTTAATCAACAAAAACCAATGTCTGGGACAAAAAAATAGTCAACCGACAGGCTGTTTTAATCGGGTCCTAATTTTTGGGAGATGGTCTATGACGCTTCCATACCGATTGTTTCTAATAAGTGCTGCTTACGGAAAATTTTTTTGAAGAATTAGTAGGAGAATTAGCAGATAGAGGAATGACTGTAATA
>CAZISK010001063.1:0-2775 GCA_964541355.1 uncultured Candidatus Obscuribacterales bacterium | reverse complement strand
TCCAATCGCAGAAGATTCCTATCCTGACAATGATTTCTGATGAGGAGTATGACTACGACAACGACGATCCAGACATTCAAGAAATTTGGAACCGAGGCTTTTACCTTTCTGCCGTGCGAATGAAATACGCCAATCGTCTCCAGTTGGAGTTAATTGTTGGGCTTGCCGTCAAAACCTTCAGCGCCTACATCAATGACGCTTACAGTTCAAAGTGATACAACGCTATTACGATTGAAGTCTAATGCGATGCGCACCGTAGGCGGTGGCCTGACAAGCGTGTATCCACTATGCATGTGACTTTCAGAATTATTTGGCATGAAAATTTCACTGTTTTCAGAATTAATTGGCAGTCAGTGCAACCACCGCTAATGGCAACTTTTTCAGGCTCAATAGGCACCAAATTAGGTGCACTACTTCCTCGTTTTTTTCTTGTCGCGAAATCTTGACAGCTGGTGGTTTTCGGAGGTACATCTTGTTTTGAGAGTGCCCGATAGAGTGTCGTGAAGTGAACGTCAAGGAGCCGCGACACCTCCCTGATAGAGTGTCCTTCTTTGAGGAGCCTCTTCGCTAGCTTCTTTTTGTCAGCGGAAATCTTAGGGGGTCTTCCAAACTTAACTCCGCGTTTAATCGCCTCCTCACGGCCGTGTCCGGTTCGTTCCCTAATCAAATCCCGTTCAAAGTCTGCCATTCCCGCGAATACGGTCATAATCATTTTGCTGGCGAGCGACGTTGTGTCCGCCCACGGTTCCGATAGAGACGTGGAAAGGTCTTTAACGACTTTGCCTATGCTCATGGATTCATGTCGCTAAGCCCACAACTGCCGGGTGCTTATCGAGTGCGACTGGGTCCGCCAGGACCGATAAACACCATTATGCGAATCTTCGCATAACGGACTTTTCGAGACACTCGAAGTCAGTATGGCAATAATAATAGTATCGAATACGGTGCTAGCAATCTACTGAGAATAGGGGTTCCGTATCACGAGGTTGCTAGTCGGTCAAGTGGGTACACCCTGCGCAACGGCTCTTCCATTTTGCAGTGAATCCTGCTGTAGATCCGATGGAAACTGCCTTGCGAAATCTGTCAACTAGCACTCGGCAAAGTTATTCGGTTCAAACCGGGCAAAGTTACGCCGCGCGTAACATCCCGGTCTTTCAAATCAACTCGAATCCACGGACCCTTTTGATAGTCTCTCGCTCTAATTTTAGTGTTGCCAATAAGATACACTCTGAAATACGCCCCTAATTCGTTTGAAGGAATGGAATTTTGGTTTACAGAGCTTCGACGAACAAGTTCTTGACACTTACAGTGAGCCTGCTTCTTCTGTCAACAGAACTGAACCCTGCTCTTGCAGGGACTATCAAAGTTACCGCTGATACATCAGGTTTTCACTTAGCAAATGGCAGCGCCAGAGTCACCAAAATCGGAGGTCTGTTTGGCTCCGATCTGTCTGTATTCGTTGACGGAAATGTGATCGATATTCAAGAGAACAAAGATGGAAAAAAGATCACCATCGCATCTGGTGTAGTTTTTTCGGACAAAGCTGTGTCGACGGCTAAGGGACAGAAGCTGACGGGATTCTGGTATTGCCGCTCAGGAGAGCGTCAGGACGATATTACAGGTCGGAGCGCCGAAACGAAGGATGTGCTCATCACTACAGACGGTGCACGTTTAATCGGAAAAATCGCGAAAGTCAACCGAACGGAGATGATAGTTGCTACCGCAGACGGCGAAAAAACGGTTGCGACAAGGAACGTGGCGAGGATAAGTTCCAGCAGAGTCTTCGAATTCAGTTGTATTTTGAAAGGAGTGAATGAGCTTGATGTACATCAAAGCGTTGACGTGGAGGTAGATCAGTTCCTTTTCAAGCCCTCTTACGATGCTAAGTTGTCGAAGTCCGTAGAAAAGCAGATTGATTCGAGCGACCAAACTAGACAAGGTAAGCAGGGTTGGTCAAAAAAGAAGAAAATTATTGTATTTACAGCGCTGATATTGCTCGTCGCCACCGCCATAGCGGTGCCAATAGCAGTCGCGGTGCCGCTTGCTAATCGCAGAGATGACCAATTCACTCTACCTCTCCAACCGGTGCTCCAAACTCAACAAGGTCAGATACAGCAAAATCAGAATTGACGCGAACAGAACGCTTTGGAGACCTGCTTCTATCATCTATCCGTGGAGGAAATGCACCGTGAACACATTCACCCAAACTGTGACTAGAGTTATGCTGGTTTGTGTTCTGTTGAATTCTGCGCTACCACCGGCGCAGGCCGGAACCACTCCTGCGCCTGTTCCTGTTCAACCAGCGCCTGGCCAGCCGATACCGCCATCTTCGACGTCGTCAGGAACACCATCTCCTCCATCTTCAGGGACGTCGACCTCGGGAAGTGGAACTACATCCGGTGGCACTAGCTCTTCTACAACTCCGAGCGGTCCAGCACCAGGGACTCAAGTTACAATGCCATCTGGTGAAACGGGAACTGTGAACCCTGATGGATCCATTACCGTCACACAGGGTGAAGGTCGAGCTACGTATTATCCCGAAGGTGGGATTACCGTCGAAAAGGACAGTATATTTGATTCAATGAAGGTTCGGCTTCATGTGCCTGACGCACCGAAAAATTCAACCTGGCACCTTTACTCACGCAAGATCATAGTGGTATTGCCAGACGGCACTAGGGTGACCGGCTATCCAGGAGGGTCTGTCGAGATTCGAAACCCAGATGGGACCGTTACGTACTGCGATCCGAACGGCACTTCTACAGTAATTGAACCGGA
>CAZISK010001062.1:0-2776 GCA_964541355.1 uncultured Candidatus Obscuribacterales bacterium | reverse complement strand
GGTTGCTCGCCTGATCTACATGTTCATCCCTGTGCTGTGCGTAGTGTTTCACGCCTACCCGAGCCGCATGTTTCCCTATGAATTTGTCACCTTCTGGTTACCGATCTTCTATATAGTCCAGATTCGCATGCCATTTCTGATGTATCGGGGAAGATCCTCGATAATCTTCGACGTCTACGAGATCATCAAAGCTCCGGTGTTTTGTTTTGCAGCAATCAAAGGGCTTTTCAATGGATTCAAGGTGCCGTTCGTCGCGACCCACAAGGAGATCAAAAAGACGACTAAATCAGATGCCTGGTTCGCGTTAGCCTATCTGGCATTAATGATTCCTCTCGTCTATGTAGGCGTTATCACCGGAGTATGGTATTTAGCTCATCCTGACTGGAGTTTGTTCTGGCTCATGTACACCTGGTACAACATTTTTCTTCTGCTGGCAGCGATTTGCGTCAGTTGCGATGCGCACTGTCCACCATCGATCTACGCGGTAGACGGAGACATCCCAGTCAGAATTTTGGCAGGCGATAAGACAGTCGAAGGCAGACTGGTCCGAGTGAGCGACACGGGAGGCGCTATCTTACTGGAAGAATCGCTTGCTCGTTCTTTGCCGCATGATAGAGTTATAGAGTTTTGTATGATCAAAGACGATTTGTCGGTCACACAGAAAGCGCATTGCATTGCCGAGAGGGCAAGAGACGGCAGCTACTTTATCGAGGTTGCCACCATCGCGAACCCTGATCAAAGTGCAGATGAGTTCAGAGACTTTATCAAAGTGGCATACTCAACCAACAGGGTCTGGCAAACATCGCCGGATTTACATTGTGGTACTGCGCTTCCTCACTTGATCAGGGCGCCGTTTTATCATTCCAGGCGAGGTTTCCGACTGTTTTTCCAAGAATGCGCCATCAAGTGGTCACAGCTCAAAAAGACTCTCACGATGCACGAAACAAAAGTAATTGACGAACAAAAAACGACGCTTGCGACACAGCTCGATGACGATCAAGCTGTAGTTCTTGAACTGGCAGCGGAAGGGAGGTAAGGCATCATTTCACAGCTGGGTTCGCTCTTTTGCGCTCAAAGAAAAGTACCGCTCTGGCGTCGAAAGTCGATGGAGAGACATTCCAGTATCGAGTTAGCGAATATTCCTGCATAAACTCCTCGTTCTTCGTTAATCCATTGTCGATCAGCGAATCGAGAACGACAAAGCAGTCGGGCTTCAGCTCCAGAATGCTATTGACAGGAACGGCGCACCACAACGTTCGCCTGGCGTAGTCTTGCTCCGGTATTGGATAAAATTGCAATGCCTCGGGAGATTGCAGCCCACCCAGGTCGATTATCTTATACCAATTAGGCAGGAAATAACCGATGACGCCTGGTTCGAGAAGCGCTATTGTTTTCCAGACCTGACCTCTCCCCTTAATATAATTGGCGACTTGTTGATAGGCAATCAGGCGGTCCTTGTCCGCTTCCCAGATGAACAGGTGTTTGCCCCACATAAGCGGATGGAAAAGTAGGTGAAGGACTAGAACAGCCGAAACGGTTCGTAGAAGCCAAGTTCCGTGGTGCAGCCTGCATTTGAACAATGCTCCCGCCAAAAGCGCCACCACTAATGGTGAAATCAGGTTGAACCATGAGTAGTACCAGGGGAAACTCCAGGGCTTCGAGAAAAAGAAAAACATGAGCACGAGAGTTACACCATAGAAATAAAACCTGATCGGCTTATACTCTCTGCCGAACCAGCCGAGCATCCATATAGCGAGCAGCCCCTGAAAGGTAGATGATATGCACCGCATTGCAAGAATATGAGGTTTCGGTCCGACAAACTGGCTCAAAGAATCGAACATGCCCAGGAGTGCCATGAACAATCCGTCGAAAGTCTCCCAGCCCAATTGAATTAGTATGAAGTACACGGTCTTATCGGATGGAACCAGCACCGCCTGGAACATAGTGGCACGTCCAATGGCACCGTGCGGGATCACCGAACCGTAATACAAGAACAAAAACAGGTAAACAGCCGACACCGCCAGCAGTGGCAAATCCCATCCCCTCCAAGCTCGTGAACCGAGAGCAGAGAATGACTTGGTTGCACTGGCAAGAAGCCAGAAAAGACCTTCTGGGCGGGTCAAAAACATGAGAGAGCCGGTCCAGGCGAAGCTGTTCCAACGAGAGTACTGAATACAGAACATGGCAAATAGAATGAAGCAATTCACCATGTAAGTTTCTTTGCCACCACCAACCTCTAGCATGCTGTACTTGGACATTGCATAAACACAACAAGCGATCAGCGCTTGCCAGCCATTGCCAAACATTTTCAGACAGATTGCGTGCAATCCGACGACAACGACACAGGCCAGCACAGCATTAAAGGTGAAGGCGATAAGGGGAATGTCGGTGCAACGAGTAATGAGCGAAATTAGAAAAAGCACGAAGCAATGGAGAATCGAGGTATATCCCATTACTCGCTCGCCCGGATTGAAATCGAAGGAGGCGAACTCCACCCAGTTCCGGACAAACCGATAATCCATAAAAGTATCATCTGTCCCCAGCGGGAATTGCAGGAATCGCGTTACCACCACGAAATAGAAAAGACTGCACAAGACCAGCATCTGGACGATATTCTGCCACTTCTTCAAGTTCTCCAGCTGAGGATTAATTGCGGCAATGTAGAGAATCAGTGGCAAAGGCAAAATGAAGGCTGCTGCATGCAGCAACCAGCAACTATGCTGGATCATCTCGATTACTTCAGAAAGCGGATTTCCAAACGACTGCCTGAAGCCCT
>CAZISK010001061.1:0-2777 GCA_964541355.1 uncultured Candidatus Obscuribacterales bacterium | reverse complement strand
ACCAGCCCTTAACCTCCTCTTCGCGACCAAGTTGCGGCTGGCCCACCCAGAGCACTTTTTCACCCGATTCGAGAACACTCGCGGCTTTATCTTGCACCAAACTTAGCACATCGGGAGTCGGCACCCCTGTTTCCACTGTAATTCGTGGAAGGTCTCCCATCCGCGAACAATAGTGCGCACCAAATGGAGTGGCAAGCACAATGAAGACAATCAGTAATACGGGCAGTGGGGGTTTCTCTCTCCTTCTCTTCTGCGACAGCATTTTTTCGAGACTTCTACCACTTCCAAAAACGACTTCTCGCAAGATCTCCGTCTTGCTCGATACAACTTCGCTCGAATAAACATAGCCGGTCGACAGCGGGACACAGGTATGGTCGTCGAGTTCTAACTGCAATTGATACGTCTTACTAGATTCAGAGTCTTGTTTCTCATCTACTTTGATCTCTCTAATATTGCAAGTGTGGTATCTTTCCGTGCTCACATCCCCGAAAAATGTCTTCCGCTCCACGAGCAACACCTGAGAGCAGACGTCAAAGACAACATTGATAGCACGACTGTTCCGCAGGATAATAACGGCCGATAAAATCATCGTAGCGGCAGTAACAGCCACGAGAATAATGCCGGGGAATAACTGCTCTTTGGAACCAAAAAAAAGCGGGACGGTTATCGCAAGAATTCCCAAAATCGCAATCACTTGCGCGAAGAGCCAACTTACCGGTTTGTCGATGAACAGCTGGACTCTGCTGTTAACTTCAGTTTTGTCATTTGCATTTCGCTCACATTCTTGTTCTTTCATGACACCATCATCTCAAAATCAGTTTAAGCTGTGGTAAAAGCAGAACCGCCCGAGCCGCAGTGCACAAGGCGAAACGCACGCGGATGTGACATTGCGGAGCAAACAGAATGTTTTGTTAAAGCGATACTCTAATCCCATGACGAGGTCATGGGGTGGGGCGGCTTCCCAGACGTTGGTTGCCTAAGCCTCTGAAAAGCTGATCGACCGTGAATGAACGGTTGAACAGGGGATCGTTACCCCACGAGTTGCGGATGTCCACTCGCGCCGGCGGCCCGGGGTGAAACGCATGAACCGTTACGAAGTGATCCGGCTCGTAACGCTGCTGAGGCGCTCCTGCCAATGGGTCTCGCTCTCCCGGTCGGCGCATTGCTTCGAACACTGCATTTCTGAGGAATTCATCCAGAGAAAATCTCAGTAATACTTTTTTTGAGACTGGCGTGCTCTGTGAACCAGGGCGCTCTGGCTATGAGGTCTCTTGGCAGCTGCATTCCACTGATAATTCTGCACTGTGCTCTGTCTATCAATACGCTGTCGGTCTTTCTCCAAACGTGCCGATTCCATAAGCTCTTTCTTCTGATGGACGCGCTCCGCCATGTTGGCTCGCTGCTGCCGGCCTACTTCCTGGGCATCGTACCAGTACGATCTTCTGATAAAACGCGCCTCTGCCTGCTCACAAAATAGACCGCTAAGTACTGCTACCAGAATCAAACAACCGGCTAATCTCATCGACTATTCCCCCAAGGAAATTGACTATTTTCAGGGCGGCGAACCCATCTATTCTGTACAACGTAAATCCACAGCCAAAAGTTCAATCCGTCGGCAACATTTAATATTCACTGAAATAGGTCTCTACAGAAAGAGACTCGCGCGTTCTTCAAGAGTTGATACACTAAAAGACTATGTATTTCGAGGATCAATCGGAAAAGTTCGGCGCCGACCCTGAAAGAGTCCAGGTCTGGGACACTTTGTCCGAGTTTTACCTGGATACCTATCATACCGAGGAAGAGCTTCAATGCATGGGTGAAAGACTGGCTACAACCAGGTTTTCCATCGAGGAGATGAGACACATCGCGCTCTTCGAGGTGACACCTGTATGCGTCTCTAATCTGTTCTGTATGCCTGGAGGCGAATGGGCCGGCTTCGCACTCGATTGGCTAATTCCGAAATGCATGGTACAACATCAGAAGCATCCTTTTAATGCACATGGCAGCAACAAACCGCCGATAGGAATCCGCCTGCTTGCACCATTGTGCAAGGATTGCTATTCAATGATCGATCGTATAGATCGGATTCGAAAGTCGACATTTCAAAGCGGCGAGTCCAGTATTACATGAAGACAAGTAGTTTTTTAACTCAACGCTTTTCGATATTCGCATCGCTCCTCTTGTTTGTCTCGTTCATGCAAGCGCCTGTGGCCTCCGGCTATACCCCTGCAATGCCGCCAGGAGTGACGACAGATCATCCTATGATTTACCGGGTCCGCCAACGAACAAAAGTCGTCGCGCCAAGAAGCGGACGGACATGCAATCTGATTCGCGTATGGCACGCCTTGCCTAATACCAGACCGTGGAGCCGGGTCACGACCAATGTCGGTATCACAGCGCTGAGCTACACGCCACGAACCGGAAAGATCGAAGTCGGCGACGTTGAGGAGGGTGGACATATTCTCTTTAGCCAAAAGAACGTAAGACCTGGCACACAACTGGTGTGCGAAACTGACTACCAGGTGATATCGGCCAACAGAACCTTCAACCCGAATAGCCGCACAATTTATTGGAATCAGTACTCGAAGAAGGACCTGGAGCTGGGTGAGGAGATTTCCAAAATTCACCCGACGCTGTTAGCGGTAGCCAATGAGCTCAAGCGGGACAATCAGCCCATTGCATTCGTACAAAAAGCATCTGAATGGGTTCGTGAAAATATCAAGTATGATGCGAGCGTTGCTTATGGTAATGAAGACATCGACGACATAATGACTCAT
>CAZISK010001060.1:0-2777 GCA_964541355.1 uncultured Candidatus Obscuribacterales bacterium | reverse complement strand
TTCATGCTAGTTGGATATTCTACCAAATGCATCGTACATGCCTCAGCCTTCGGGTCAAGACGCAAGGCCGATAGCAGCTTGAGTCAGCAATCTTAGACACTTCATTCAAGGAGAGGGAGTCAACGAAGATCACCATATTTGATGGCATTGTCTTATCCTCTCGAAAACACTGCGAAAGTCAACCATTGTTTCGGATTTTGGCGATTTCCACTAAAGTGTGAACATGAAAGAAAAAGGTCGTGGGTAACACATCGATCTGTGTAATAATTTAGTTCACGCCGTAGCTTCTGCTGGGGCTACGACCCACAACTCAGGCGGAACAGATATCAATGTTGTCGAACCCAACGTTCTGGACCACGGTCCTCGTGTTCTATTTGTGGCACACATTTGGGGTAACGATCGGTCTGCACAGATTGTTATCCCACCGAGCATTTCGATGTTCGAAGGCAGTCGAGTATTTCTTTGTCTCCGGAGCCTACCTGGCGTTTCACGGCTCACCGGCCTGGTGGGCGACCATTCACAGAAATCATCACCGCTACGTTGAAACACCGCTGGACCCGCATTCTCCTAGGCAGGGTATTTTCCACGCCTACTTCTTTTATCGGGCTTTCAAGTACCCACCCCATATGAGCCCCATTAAACAGTGTCCCGATCTAATGAAAGACCCTGTTTATCGCTTTCTTGAAAGAGGCGGCGACTGGAAATGGGGATACTTAAAGTGCGTCGCTATCGCACTTGCTTTTCGAGCTGTGCTGTATCAACTATTCGGTTTTGAAGTAATGATGGCAAGCTTCTTGGCTGGTTTCCTGGCCTGGAATGTGCCATTGATTCTCAATATCGTCTGTCACATTCCGAAGCTCGGTTATAAGAATTTTGCTCTTGCGGACGACAGCGTCAACAACTACTTCTTCGGGCTCGTAGCTCTGGGCGATGGCTGGCACAACAACCACCATGCTCGCCCAGGATCGAGCCAGATGGGTCTAAAGAAGCACGAGTTCGACCTATCCTGGTTTACTCTTAAATGCCTGCAAAAGGTCGGTCTGGTTGATTCCATCAACGAGTCTCTGCATGATCAGACTATAGTCACTGAATCACCAACGGACATCGAAATTTTTGGAAACTCCCAGGACGAGGCCGACGACGTTTTGATAACCGGTGTAGCCGTAATTGAGGGTGAGGGCGAGAGTGACGCCGTCGTGCCCAGCACTGTTAAGCAGAAGCAACTAAGCTCTACTGGCAAATAAATAGAAAACCCCCAATTGGGCAGCCTATCTAGGCTCACCAGAGCCCCGACACAAGCTTAAACAATCTTAAGGTGTACCTCTTGTCAACCCTATTGCATCCGAGTGTCGCCTTACATACTATAAGTACACTCAATACATTTATAAGCCGTGGTGAATATTAATATGGCAACTCCTCTCTCTGTTCGACAGGGACTATCCTTTGTGTTGGCTATCTCTCTCGGCGTGTCTTACGTGACACCAACAGCCCTGGCCAGGCAGGCTTACAGTACAATTCAGGCTAACATTCGCGAAGAGGCGGAAATCGAGCCTTATGCCGGCGGCAAGAAGGTCGGTCCCGCGCACGATTGGGAGCTGCTTTGCAAAATCGAAGGCGACCCCACGTTGAAGGAGCGGGTCATAAAGAGTGCTGAAGAAGGTAGCCTGGACCACGTCTTCATCCTGGGCTGCATGTACATGCACGGCAAAGGGATTGAAAGAAACCAAGCCGCTGCCTTCGAGCTGTTCAGAGCTGCCGCTATGAAAGGTCATTCCAACTCGCAGAACAATCTTGGATTCATGTACGAAGACGGCATCGGCGTCAAAAAAGATTTGAAGCAGGCGTTTGCCTGGTACAAGAAGGCCGCAGACTACAATAACCCGAGCGCGTTGTGCAACCTGGGCAATTTGTACGAGCACGGCAGAGGTGTTCCGGTCAATGCAGACGAAGCGCTGAGTCTGTATGAAAAGTCTGCTGCTCTCGGCAATAAAGTAGCCAGACAAAACGTATACGGCATCGAGTTCGAGAGAGAAGGTAAATGGAAGCTCCGCGGAATCGAGACACAGGCAGCAGCTCCGGCAGCACCTCAAGCGATCGACAAGAAGACGAAGAAGCCAATTACACCACCAGTGGTGCAACGCCCTTCTCTCGTGTACAATCCAACAAGTGCCCTATTCAAGAACGAAACACTGCCAGCCAGCGGCTCCGCGGTCAGCGCCACACAGCCTCCAGCCGCGACTACCACCAGTTCGGCAGCGGCAGCGCCACCGCAGACGGTGACACCGCCTGCGGCAAAACCGGCGACCGCTGCCAACGCCACGGCAAAAGCAAATGCGCAACAGCCGCTCGCACCGAATTTGCTTGTCCTCAACGCATTGAACAAAGCAAAAGCCTCTCTCAGCACCAGCACCGCCCCGGCATCCAATAAAAAGGTAGCTCAAGCCGCCACCACTGATAAACCGGCGGAGAAACAGACGGAAGTAGCCCAAGCCCGGAAAGAAGAACTTCAATCCCAGCAACCGGCACCCCCAGCCGGCTTATCCGCAGGGACTGCGACTCTGACGGCGATTCTACAACGCCTGAGCAAAGGCACCAGTCTCGAGCAGGCAAATCAACCTGCAACTAACGTGACCGAGACCGAGCAACCGGAGCCCAACTCAGTTAATACCTCCGCAGTCACAAAATCAGGACAGAGTGTCGAACAACCAGCTCCGGTGAAGGTTGAATCCGCACAACAACAACAACAACAACAACAACCGAAGGAGACGAAAGCTCTG
>CAZISK010001059.1:0-2779 GCA_964541355.1 uncultured Candidatus Obscuribacterales bacterium | reverse complement strand
TATCTTAATTTGTGCTTCCAAGGGGTCCGTTATTGAAGAGGATGTTATAGATGTCCCGCACATGGTAAGCTCTGAGATTTTCGCTTCCCAATCGCAGCGTTTTGAAAAAGCAAGAATCGCTTAATTAACAAGCGCAGCTGCAGCAAGGACTGATTCAATACTTGAGGGAAGGTGCAGCTGGTTGCACTAAGTTCAACGATCAACTTAGGAATTTTGGTGATGACGATTGGTCTGGCTAAGGCTGACCTGATAGATCTTGTGACATTGAGTCCTGGTTGCGCGCTAGCGCCGTTCATAAGCCCACCATTGATAATGTGGCGGGTGAAGTCGATTGGCGCCCGACCGAAACGATTCGAGAGGACTATTACGCCTTCTGACCCGGATCAAGGTGTGCAAATTAGTGAACCCTTCGCTTGGAAAAACGAACCACACTCGTAACTGGTGCGCGGGTAGCGGCGTGAAACTAATCCGATATCGGTTTCGTTCCCTGGGAAATCCGAGCACATTGGCCAACCAGCCGGGAGGCTAAACGAGCAGATTGCGGAATTCAAATCGCTACTTATAGGTAGCCAACATCTGGCAGCGCAAGTCGTTGATATCCTGTGGCGTTTCGAATCGCTTCTCGGTTTCACTTACATCCTTCATTCGGTCCGCTCTAAAAATGAATATGTCATCCCGCTCATGGCAGTATGCAACTACCAGCCACATACCTTCCTCTTGCAGAAGGACAAGTGGGTCCAGTGTGACGGGATCTACAGTTTCTCTCTCGATGCAATAGTAATTTACTTTGGCTGTTTTATGTTTGACCAGCGCTTTCTCCAGGACCGGAAGCTTATCTTCGATTGTATACATCGGATAGGAGAATGTTTGATCGGCGAGGAATTTCTCGAACTTTCTGATTGTTGATTTATCGTTGATGCAGACCTCTTCCTCATCCTCTACGTAGAACGGCGGCGTATTGGCCTGTTTTTTTCGGGATGAATTCTTTGATATCGAATCGTTGTTCCTCATGACTCGGTAATCATCGTCAGCATCGATCATCTCTTTATCACAGCCGAGGCCTTCAATGGAAAGCTGCTTTGGCGGTGGGTTATTGAAGAACTCGTCGATCAGCATCTCTTCCAGATCAGACTCCAGACAAGCAAGTTCGAGCTCTTCCAGCTCACCTTCGTCAAGTTCGCCGCATCCGAGAACCGAGTCGACAATCGCGTCAGCCAGTTCATTAGACATCGCTTCCATCTGCGGACTGATAATTGATGACAGCTTGTTGATCACTTCGCGAATAAGCTCATCTTTCTCTTGAGAGTGTATCGTCACTCCCGCTACCAGCTTGTCGAACAATCTCGCTCCGGTGAGAAGCAGAAAGCCTTCTTCCTGAGTTAGCTCGAGTTTGAATTCATCTTGCATAAGCTTACCTGCATCTATAAGTTCGGACTGAGCGCGCTTGATGCACGCTCTTTGTGCCTCGGCAAGCCGACTTTAAGTCAAACTGCCTTTTGCGAAACTGTAGAACTGATTAGCTAGTCCCTAAATAGTGCCTCTAGATCTAGCCTAGCACTGCTTTCAGGTTTCGGGTAGCGTTTCGGCGTATTTTCGGAAATTACATTCTTTCCGGCGCCGACACACCTATGATTTTGAGCACGTTGGCGAGTACCTGCCTGGTAGCCATTATCAGTCCCAATCTGGCTTTCGTTACCGATAAATCGGCAGTTATGACGCGTGATTCCTCGTAGGTTTTCATCAAATCTTTCGCGACTTCGTATCCGAAGCTTGCCAATCTGCCTGGTTGCCAGCTTGTCGCGGCCTCGCGCACTTCACCGGGAAGAGCCTCCAGCCTCATTACCAGGCTCTTCTGGTAGCCGAATTTGAGGTCATCCTCTTCGAAGCCAGAAAGGAACAGTTTCGGTGCGCTCAAATACTCTTTCTCCCATTCTGCCAGCATTTGCTCGGTGACTACCGGCTCTTTGAGCTCGCCGCTCTCCAGATCTTTCACCGGTTCCAGCGCTTTTCTCAGGATAGAGCAACAACGTGCGTGCGCATATTGCAGATAAAATGCGGGGTTGTCTTTGCTCTGTTTCTTAGCGAGCTCCAGATCGAAATTAATCGGATTATTGGGATTGGACTCAGCCAGGTAATACCTGACGGCATCGACGCCCACCTCCTCCATCACTTCATCGAGCATCACTACGGTGCCTCTGCGTTTGGACATGCGCACCGCTTTTCCGTCACGATTAAGATTGACTATCTGGGTGAGCACGACCTCTAATTTCTTGGGATCGAAACCAAGTGCGGTTACGACTGCTTTCAATCCTGGTACCTGACCGTGGTGGTCGGCGCCCCAGATGTTGATCATAAGATCGTAGCCCCGATTGAATTTATCGAGGTGATAGGCGGCGTCGTTGGCGAGATAGGTGTAGTCACCGCTGCTTTTACGGAGCACCCGGTCGCGTTCGTCGCCTAGCTCCTTGGCCTTCAACCATAGAGCGCCTTCTGCTTCGTACGTGTAATTATTTGATGCCAGGACTGCCATTGCCTGGTCTACTTTGTTGGTTTTGTGCAGCGACTCTTCGGAGAACCAGCGCTCGAACTTGATTCCAAGCTTCTCAAGCAGATCTTCCTGCTGCTTCTGAATGACAGTCTTTGTGACATTGCCAAGCATCAGAACCGCGTCATCGCCAGAGAGGGCTAGGAATTCGTCTCCATGGCTTTCAATCACCATATCGAGGTATTCGCTGAGAGATTCCTCCGGGTAACCGCCTTCCGGATAGTCGACAGTCTT
>CAZISK010001058.1:0-2786 GCA_964541355.1 uncultured Candidatus Obscuribacterales bacterium | reverse complement strand
CCTGCAAAAGCGAGTTCTGATCGTCGTTGCTCAATCTTCTAAGCCTATGGTGCTTTCTCGATTCATGCTTGAGACTTGGAGGTTCTAAATTTAGGACTGAGCAAAAATGCGTCAAGGTCGTAAGGAAGGCATTCACTGTATTTGGTGACTCACTACAGCGGTCTTGCAAATGTTCTTTGTATGCCAATGCGGCTCTTGATCTGCAGTCTATATCTTGAAAGAAATCGGAATAGTCATCTTCCGCCGTACTGAGCCAGCCAGTGAAACTATTTATTCGAGACAGGTAAGACCGTTTCGTGTGCGCTGACAGCCCCGTTCTCTTCGTTTCTTTTCGATAGCGATCGAAGCGCTCTTTCAGGCTGGCAGCAAGTTGTAAGTTGGGACAATCGACTGACTCTAAATTGAGCAGAATCGCCAATTTCGGATTGCTTTTGATCGTTTCTGGATCAAGGGTCTTCGCGAATTCAATCAATTTCCGAATATCGAGGTCGGAATTCAATCTTGACGTCCCATTAGTAAGCCTTTGTCAGGATGCGATAATAACACAGTCAAGTAGTGAATATCGAAACTTTTTAGCGTTTGACTTGGATTTTGTGCGACATGGCTAGAAGTAAGAAGAATACCGGGAAACCCTTTGAGAAGTTGACTACCAAAGTCATTACGGACCTTGCCCGCATTCAAGGTTTGATTAACTCAACTTTTCAGCCGGACATCCTCTTAGACGCTATCACTTGCAGAGACGACGGAACTCCTTTCCAACATCAAATTGATCTTTGCTGGGACTTCGAACTTGAGGGGAAGGCGTGTCGTACTATTTTTCAAGCCAAGGATTGGTCTTATCGCGTCGACTTTCCAACGCTAATGAGTTTTTGTGGTGTTCTGACGGATCTCCCTGGGGAGCCTTATGGAGTTATTGTCACCCGCACTGGTTTCGATGGCGGAGTACTTGAATATGCTAAGGCTCGTGGTATCGGACTTTACATCCTTGATGAACTTGGTGACGCTGACTTTGTCAGCTGTATTCCATCTGTCGAAATTAAAATCGACCAAACACAAGATGCATATGGTTTACGGCAGTTGCTCACTTTTCACCCCACCAATACTGATGGCACTTATATTGAATCTGATCCAAATCGGGCAGCTGACGCCGCGGTCGCTTTGTTGACTCGACCAACCGATCAGATAGCACTTTTCTCTGCTACCGGGCCTAAGGGAACTATGAGTTCATTCCTTCACTATGTGCATGGCGAAGCGCAAAAAGATGGTTTGACTGAATACCCAGCATCTATCTTTCACGAGCTAAAGGGTGAACCTCTCTTTATTGGCACCGATGACCCTCAGTACCGATTCGTACAGATAGGCGCTGTTTGGATAGAACTTCAAAAGCTTCCGATTGCAGAAACGATAGTGATCAATTCAACTCTCACACACATTCTTCAATTCTGCGCAGAACTCGAAGACTACTACGTAGACAATGATTTTCAAATTCACAAAGCCGGTGAGAACTTCACTAAGGTAATCGAACTCGAACTCGGTCCTGAGGGCCAAAAGATACCTTTTGTTATTGGATTCTCCATCCCAATCAGATCAATAAAACGCGCACGGAAGCCCGAGAAACGCCGCCGAAAAAATGCCTAGAACGAGTCAAATTCTCTTTTCCACTCACTCTGGATTGTTGTCCTGCCCGTCTAGAAGTGCTCATCAGAATCTTTGGCAAAAGCGGCGATAACCGCTCGCTCGAAGCGTGTGTGCATATTTTCTTTGCAGTATGTGAGTTCTTGTCGCACAAACTGCATACCAAATATGCATTCTAGGACACGGCGCTAGGTCCAGAAGCTTGAGTTCGCCCAATCTGGCACTATGTACATGATGAACCCTGTATGAGCCCTTTGGCGCTTTCGAATCACATAATCTTGTATTGATGACGCTTTCCGGACCTGAGTGAAGCCAGTTTTTGAGCCCTATGTGAGCCCTTTGGCATCTCGCCTGAGGAGAAACCTGTCCTAGTAAGGGTTTACAGGTTCGTAAGATTTTTAAAAATGAGCCCTATGTGAGCCCTTTCCGGTCCTCCAGGACGTAGGCCGTCCCCTTTCCGGTGGTTCCTTGTTTGGCTATTAGCTTGTGCTTAACCAGTTCGCTTAGATCGCGACTAGCGGTTGGTTTGCTGGCAGAAAAGAGCTGTTGGTATTCAGTATTGGTGATTGTTTTATGAATTTGCATGTAGCGAATAGCCTGGATCTGCCGGTCGCTGAGCTTCATGTCGCGCAGCTCGGCATCGGTATAGCCTGAAGTGAACATAGTGACCTTAAAGGTGTTGGAAGCACTCGTATCGAAGATAGGAGGTGGTTGCTTCTGTTTCTGAAGTTCATCAGCCATACGAAGCGTTCCTGTCCCCCAGCGTTCAATAATCTTTGTGTTGTAGAAAATTTGCGAGATCTGATGATTAGACGAACGGGAGTCATGGTTTTGTAGCAACCCTTCAGGCGGGAGATCAGAAGGGAGTCTGCCAGGATTTGAGATCTCCAGATAGTCATCGAAATATCGAATGCTGACAGGTAACTGAATTGCGTAATCCCGGTGACAAACAGCATTAGCAATAGCTTCTCTTAGAGCAGCAAGCGGATAGTCCCAATGTTCTTCGCGCTCACCCGACAGTTTGTCGCCGCCGCTAAGTGTGGATTTGCCGATTACAAACTTCCGGCTCATACGCTCACGAAACCAGATAATAGCTTGCTCAAACTGTTCGAACAACGTGCCGTGAAACTCTTTGTCGTCAACAAGGTCTG
>CAZISK010001057.1:0-2786 GCA_964541355.1 uncultured Candidatus Obscuribacterales bacterium | reverse complement strand
CGGTAAATGATTGACGAATGTGGAAAACTCGATAACAACAGGCTTAGATTTATACAACGGATTTGCTTGCTGCTCAGGCGTGAACAGTTGGGCACATGTGAGGGCACCAACATTGGTGCCGCCGGGTCCGCTGGCGCCTTTGAATTGGTCGTTAAAGAAGACCAGCACATGAGCATTTCGAGGATCAGATGTGAATCCGAAGCTCAGCAATCCTTCATTTTCGAACTGGCGCCACTGCTCGATGCCTGCCGCCACCTGGTAGTTGGTCTCCTCCGTCCAGCCCGGCGCCGTCGGCAACGCCTCGAAAGGATTGGCGGAAGGCTCTTTGAACATGTTGAAAACGGTTTCGACTCGGCTTTCTTCCAGCTGCTCGAACGGTAACGGAGGCAGCATCAAGCCCGGACTGATCCAGACTTTGAGCGGCATTCTCGACCGCTGCCACCGCACGAGCGCCATGTTGAGCTTCGGCTCTCCAGGATTGTACGGTTCGTTCATGTTACGGGTGGTGCGCTCCAGACCGGAAGTCAGGTGCACACCCGGAGTCGATAACCCGGTGCCGGAAAGCGAGCCCATACCCGATCCAGCGCTATCAGAAAGAGGAGCGCTCCCGGAGAAACACTGAAATGTAGCCTTCGGTAAACGACGAGTTTGCCCGGAAGCAGTGGGAATAACTTGACACAGAAAGACCGCCAGAATGACGGAGGTCTTTATCAGTCGCTGGAGGAAGTAACCTTCGCTCATCTACGTACCTTATTTAATGGACTTCATGACGCACTAAGAAAGCGGTTTCATCCTATAAAGTCATCAGGTATATGTTCATAATATAACAGCGAACAGCATAGTTCCGCACGATTGCAAATCATGAGAGTGACCGAATCGAGGGTTTTCATTGACAGAGAAAAAGGACGAGTTGAGTGAACTGGCAGCACAAAAGCTGGTCGAGCAGATCCGGAAAAAGCCGAACTCGAACCTGGGCTTGCCGACTGGTCGCACTCCTAAGCGTATGTATCAACACGTGGTAAGACTCAGCCAAGAGATGGGGCTGGACTGGTCGAAGGTGCACTGCTTCGCTCTGGACGATTATCTCGAGACGCTAGAGGACTACTCCTTCCAGAAGTATCTCGAGCAAAACCTTTATCAACACATCGATCTTCCCGGCACCAACAAGCATAATCCCAGGTTTCACGACGATTACGACCGGCTTATCGACAAGCATGGCGGATTGGATCTGACGGTCCTCGGCATCGGCGCCAACGGTCATATCGCGTTCAACGAGCCTGGCACACCGCAAGCGAGCTACACCCAGTGCATCTGGTTGGACGAGATTTCCAGGAATTCACTGAAAGACGGTTTCCCAGATGCTTCCGAAGTGCCGACAAAGGCAGTTACCATGGGCATCTCCACAATTCTATCCAGTAAATCGATTATCATGCTGGCCTTCGGAGAGGAGAAAAAAGAGGTGCTCAAACGCGCCTTCGGCAACGGAGTTGATCCTGCCATTCCAGCATCGTTTTTGGTTCTCCATAACAATGTCAGCATTCTTACCGATTGAGACTAATTCCCAGTTGATGCAAGTTTTTCTAACTTTGTCTAAAATGCTACATGGGCGCCTGGAAGCGTAGCCATCCCAACAAGAGCGATAAGAGACCCATGACGAAACGCGCAAACGAACGATCTGTCCTTTCTCGCTTGATTGCTTCGCTGCCGCTTGTCGCGACAACTATTGTGATATCACTTGTTGCCGATTCAACATGCCACCACTCACTGCCCTTGAGCCCAGTGCCGGCGGCACTGGCAGACGAACTTCCGCAGGAGCTCATTCCGCCTGATGTGACCTTGAGCAATACCAGCACGACACCGATTCATTCAGCTCCTGATGCAAGCACACCAGGCATCGGCTCAGGCTCTTCGGCAAGCGTCCCGCCCGCAGGGTCGAGGTTGCCGGCCACCGGTATCCAGGGAAAGCAGCCGCAGCCACCGCCTCAAGGATCAAGCGCGAAGTTCTCCGGATTCAATTCACCACCGCCGACTCCGCCCGGTCACAAAGGTATGCCGCCGCCTTATCCAGGTGCTCAACAGCAGCAACAGCCGCCGGCTCAGGGCTCCGTCACACCTCAAGGACCGGATCCGATAGCCGTGGTCCAGACCAACAAGGGCACTATCGCTTTTCGATTGTTTAAACAATATGCGCCGACTACGGTAGAAGCTTTCGTCGAAATGGTCAATCAAGGCTTTTACAACGGGCTGATCTGGCACCGAGTGGAACCGGGCTTCGTGATCCAGGGCGGTTGTCCCAACGGCAACGGCTCCGGTCTCTACATCGATCCGAAAACGAACCAACCGCGCATGTTGATGCTGGAAACATCCCCGAGCGTTAAACACAACATGGCTGGAGTGGTGGCCATGGCGCGCTTTCCCAAGAACCCCAATACGGCAAGCTGCCAGTTCTATATCACCCTGGCTCCGCAACCAAGCCTCGATTTCAAATACACCGTATTTGGTGGCGTGATTAGCGGAATGGATGTAGTAACGCGCATTCAGAAGGGCGACAAAATCGAGTCGATTCAGATTCAACAGCCGCAATAACGACTGTGCAACTGCTCACCATCATCGAAACGTGTTGGGCAACTAGATGCTATTCGGATCCGCGTATGGCGGAATTCTCGGCCTCTTGGAAGGCTCCGCCGGAATAGCATATGGTGGACGCATCGAGCCACCATCCGGAATCGGTCGGACTCCGCGAGGCACGGCAAAACCAGGCGGCACGGCAAAACCAGGTGGGACTG
>CAZISK010001056.1:0-2790 GCA_964541355.1 uncultured Candidatus Obscuribacterales bacterium | reverse complement strand
AAATCACCGTGGTGAAGTACCCTCTTGCTCGTCCCGAGGTGGAAAGCATTGTCTGGGCTGGAGAGACCGACAGCGAGCCTGTCGTCAAAACCGGCGGCGACGTGATGTTCCTCTCTGGGCTTTACCTGTTCGCCGGGATCGGATCAATCGCCGTCGCGTACAGCCTGTCCGCTGAACCGGCTGGTCAAATCGCGATGTACATCGCCGCTTTGTTGATGACTCTCGCCGGCTTCGCGTTCAACTGGATGAACATTCCGGTGTTCAAGCTCAGTGATGCCTCGGGCCGAATCCTCGGGATTCCCGTCGGCAAAGGCGCGGTATCGCTGGCGGTGATCACCATCGTCGCACTCGTGCTGATGTACATCAGCTTCTCGTCCGTCAGCTTGCTTGCCATCTTCCCCGGCATCCATGCCGCATTCGCAGCCGGCGGCTGCCTCGGCTTGTTTGCTAAGTCGATGAAGTCGTAACCGCTTCTTCCTGCTTCCGCCAACGTCCGGTGCGAGATCGGCTGTCGAGCAGCCGATCTCGCATCCCCGGCGCCGTCAAACATGCGTAGCGTCCGCCTTTCTCTGAATCGAAGTCAAACGCCGATGTTCAACGGACGGAATGCTTAAGTAGAATGGCTTCACGAGTGTCGCACGGCTTCGCCCAACGATTACATTGTGACTTACTCTGCTACCCAGGTTCGCAAAGTGGCTGCAGGAGCAGGCGACGTCCATATAAACTTGGATGTACCAGTCTGATGAACGCGTTCTGGAAACACTGAACCTGAGCTTCTTGAGTTCTTACCTACTGGCGCAATGTCAGAGCAGGAACCCTGGCGAGTTCCATCTGTAGCGGTTTCCCGGGATCGAAACCGGTCGCTGAACGCTTACATTTTCCATTTCGTTTTACTACTACCTTTAGTATCTCGAAAAGAGAAACAAGCGAATCCCAAGACCACACGTGCCACGGGGCACGAGCGGCATCTCGGGTCGCTTGTTTGCGTGTTAACACCAACAGCGGGTCAGGCGAATGCCGCTGGTATTACATCGCTGGTTGATGGTTGGGCAGGAGCCGGGAAGGTTACTTCTTCCCCTTGCACTCCTTGCAGCAGCCGCAAGTGCCCTTGCAGGTGCAGGTGCCGCCCTTGCAGCCCTCACAGCACTTGCAGTCCTTGCCGCAGGTCGTGCAGGAGGTGCCAGCCGCGGCCGCGCCAGTCGCTGCGCCAGCCGCCGCACCGGTCTTGGTCTTGCCGCTGCACTCCTTGCAGCACGTGCACTTGCCCTTCTCGCATGTGCAGGCGGTACCCTTCTTGCAACCCTCGCAGCAGCCGCACTTGCCGGCGCACTCCTTGCAGTTGCCGTTGCAGCCCTTCTTGCAGCAGTCCCCGCCCTTGTTCGTGTCGCAGCAGCTCCCGCCGGCCGTCGTCGTGGTCTCGTTGCCGCACGTGCGCCCCTTCGCCTGCGAAGCCGCCGCGCCCGACACCGCCGCACTGTTGCTGCATTTGTCGCACTTCTTCTTGGGACCGCAGCCCGTCAGGAGGAAGGCACCCGCCATGAACAGCACCGCGCAGGCGAAAATCCGTGTGAACGTCTTCATGAATCGCTCCCCATTGGACGTGTTCGGAACCAGGCTCCACACCACCGCGGTGGGTAACCGAAGTCCCCTTGTCGATTGCTACAGCAACAAAGATCCGCTCTGTCGCTTCGTGGTCGAGCAACAACCACTACCTATCCGTACGAACCACCAGCCCTCCAAAGTGAGAGGGAGCGCAGTGCTTACAGGACTTTTGGATCGCTTGCGAAGAGTCGCTTCTGGTAATTC
Source organism: uncultured Candidatus Obscuribacterales bacterium (assembly GCA_964541355.1). GTDB lineage: Bacteria > Cyanobacteriota > Vampirovibrionia > Obscuribacterales > Obscuribacteraceae > JADYXR01. The sequence goes on along the minus strand of CAZISK010001056.1, from coordinate 984 downwards.
GTCCTTGTCAAAAGTTTGGAAAGATAGGTAAGAAGAACCTACACATCGCCAGATCAGCTTTCCAACATTTAATAAAGATTCGTAGCACAACACTGTCATCTCTGAAAGTCGGCATCGTGACTGGATTATCGAAAAACTGCATGTTGGACCGATCGGCTTTTGACTAAGTCTATTCCACAGTCACAGCTGGTGCCGCTGATATTGTCGATCGCACAAACAGCGGAAATCGGCAAGATATTGCTGGCGAACTCAAGGAGTCTGATAAAACAATGCTGATTTCCGAGTGGGAAACGTTTCAATTTCGAGGTCGCCAAGACTTTTGGCGACCTTCCCAAATCGATCCGTTTTTTAAAAACAGCGCTTACATCACTGCTCCTGTGCCGGTTTTGTTCGCATCGCCCCTGCGCTAATGTCGCTATCAACTTAACAGCTTGACATATATAGAGAGAATAGAGTTTCTTTTTCTCTAAAAATTGGGATACTGGCTCAATTTACTGGGGTATAACCTCAGTACCGACAGACGCACCGACATTCGCTGAGGAACCGATGACAAAAGTTACGTGGCAGGTTGCCTCGATTACTGATCCAGGGATCAAGAGAACTGAAAATCAAGACAATATGTTCGTCAGTGCGGACAATAGACTGTTGGTCGTCGCCGACGGCATGGGCGGCATGAAGGGCGGAAGCAGGGCCAGTCGCCTCGCTATATCCGCCGTCGAAAAGCTTTGGAAAGAGAAACAGCCGGACCAGCTAGACCAGTCTCTCATTCAAAAATGGTTGGTTGAAGCCGTTTCGAACGCGAACCAGGATGTCTTTGACGCGGCAGCAGCCGATCCAGCCGTGAAAGACATGGGTACTACCATCGTCGCGGCTATCCACTGCCCCGATGGACGGGTTCAGATAGCCCATGTAGGAGATTCCCGTGCCTACATGATCCGGGATGGAAAGACGATTGTTTTAACCCAGGATCATTCCGTAGTGATG
>CAZISK010001055.1:0-2803 GCA_964541355.1 uncultured Candidatus Obscuribacterales bacterium | reverse complement strand
GACGTTCCCTTGGACGAATTGGGGTCAGGCATGCGTAGTGACTTGTTGGTCGGCGCTGACAACCCCACTACGTTCTCCCCCATGGTCTGCAAACCACGCCTCGACGTCTCGGGTGAGTTCTCCATACCCTCGCTCGCCGGAATCGCCGCGTCACAACCTTCCATGACCACGCGGGTTCCTCGACGATCAGTCGCTTCACGGTGACGTATGCGGCACAGCGCAACTCGATACGCGAAGCCCAGGTGCGCCGGGTCCTCGATCCTAAGAGTCCTGAATAACTCAATACTCATGGCGGACCCTATCGCTAGGCCTGAGTTTTGTCGGTTGCTGTGGCGCTTCGGCTCTTCGATCCAACACATAGAGTACGACCAGTATCCTGAAAACCACCTCTTTATTGTCGCAAGGATGACACGAACAGGGAGATCTTTGAGGCTCTTGAGCTTTCATCTCGGCCGTACGGTGCTGCGGGGATTGGCGCTGAGTGGTGCGTCGCTGGTGGTCCAGCATGCGGGCGGAACCGTTGACAGAATTATGTACATAATTTAGACTGCCTTGCACACGGAGGAAGCACGATGGCGATCACATCCAAAGATATCGTGTCATTGAGCCAGGCGAGGGCGAAGCTCACGGAGTTATGCGAGGAGGTCCGCACGAAAGGGACAGAGAAAATCATTACCAAGAATGGCGGGAGCTGCGCGGCGCTGATCGACGCGGACCGCCTGGACCACTACCATCGGCTGGAGCGGGAACACATCCATGTGGCACTGCTCCAGGAGGCGATCAAAGGTGTCGAGGATCTGAAGTCGAAACGCACGCTCACGCTGGCTCAACTGAAGTCCAGACATGGCCGATAAACGGCCGGTCTTCACCGAAAACTTCTCCGCCAATCTGACCGACATCGAAGCGTTTCTCGGAGCGGAGGGCCACACGGCATTCAAGCGGCTGCTGGACCGCTTGTTTGACGAAACGATCCCTACCCTCTGCCGCTTTCCCGAATCGGGCCGCTCCTTCTTGGCCCGGACGATTCAATCCTTGAAAGCTAAAACCCTGACGAAGGAGCTTCGGCATTTCCTGAAGAAGGGCGACAGTCTGCGCGAATCCATCATGGACGATCACTTGGTGCTCTACCTCATCCGGCAGGACCGTATCGTGTTCTTAGCCGTCAAACATCATCGCCAGCTCTCGTTCGATTTGAAGCATTTCTGGCAGAGTGAGTAAATTGGCCTGAAAAGGATTCAGGAGCTGAGGGCTCCCCACAAAATCACCTCAAGGCTCTACCGGGGTGGTGATCATTCAATAAGTCAATAGTCAGGCCTGACACTATTTTCACCGTGCCACCCTCCCTCCGTCATAGGCGAACCCATCTGTAATGTTCAGGAATGTAGAGTACTACGATTATGATTGCCCTGCGCCGCTGGCCAACATAGCCCCAGCTGCGACCACAACCGCAGCTATAAAAAGCAAGGCCACCGCGCCCAAGACTATCCCTCCTGTCAAGCCAGCAGTCTTCGCTACACTTAATTCCCTCTTCTCCAATGTGGCAATATCACTAAAGTAGATGACTTGTTGAGTGTCTCCGGTCACGCCTTCCGAAGTGACAGAGACAACTTTGAACTCTACATCTCGACCATCTTTAGTCACGATTGTGACTCGATCGCCTTCATGAATGTCACTTGTTATCTTGTCAGAAATCTGCACCACCTTAAGAGAGGTACAAGACGACACGAGCAAGCACATGATAAGGACTGCAGCCGTCAGCGTTTGCCTACGCACGAGACTTACCCTAACTTTTTAGCCATAGTTGCTTGTCCTCAACTGCATCCCGACTTCGCTGGCTGGTATAGAAACCTGCTTGGTAAGAATGGGGCCAGCCCTCAGCGTCGATCTGCCGTCGTCCTGTAAAGAATTCCTGAGAATTCAAATTATCGAGCAAGGGATCTCTCGCAAGTGCGTGAGGAGATTCGCTACAGCTGGACCAGCTTTACTGTGGTGAAAGGTCGCCGGGATTCTGAAGATTCAAAGATAGAAATGTTCCATCTCATCTGACAGCTCAGCGAACGAGATTGTGTCGACCGCCCAGTTGCGGAATGCCAGGATTGGAGGGCGTCCAAGCTGGTTATCATTGATGGACATGCCATGAATGGTCCACGCGCGTTCTTGTCCGACGTGGTTACCGCAATCGGCGGATGTCTTTGTAATGTGTGGACACGACTTGATCGAGCGCCGCTCTGAGTTCCTCTCCCTGATAGCGGCGGTTCGTCACCTTTCGGAGACGTGAGGCGAGTCCTGCATCGCCGAGTGTCGACTCAGCCCATTTCACAAAGTCCTCTCGATGATCGTGATACTCCAAACTCTCCACAGGGACGGTCGGAATCAGCCGGCACAGTTCATACAAGCTCGCGGCTTCGATGCCTAAGAGGCTTTTCTCGGTGCGAAACACGAATCGCTTGCCAGGCGGGAGCGGGATATCCAGGTATTTATAGAGGTGACGGACGTGGGGGACCCGCCGGATTGCCGGGCGCATGCGGACCACTTCTCCACTGCAGAGCAACGCGCTGCCCATCGGGATCTCATTCAGAATTGCGCCTTTCAGATTGCACGTGGTGCAGTGGGTGCGGAGGCAATCCCCTATCATGGTATCTGTGACTCGGGTCAACAGCAGATGGTGTAGCGACGCGAGGACTGCGTTGCTGAGGCGATCGGGACGGTAAGAAACGAAGGCCCATCCCCCGGTGTTCAGAACGGGGTGGAGCAACGTGGCGACCTCGCTGCCTTCAAACAGGAATTCCTGCGCTTCATCCAG
>CAZISK010001054.1:0-2805 GCA_964541355.1 uncultured Candidatus Obscuribacterales bacterium | reverse complement strand
CTCAATGCCGGTATTGTCGGTATCGGTTTGCCGGGAATAGCAACCGCCTCACAGCTCTTTAGCCAACAGCTGCTTCTCGGAGCGCCGGGTGGTGCATCATTCAGCTCCGGCGGTCTGGGTAACCTGTTTAACGCAATTAGCAACTTTGCGATCAGCGATCGATACAAGTATTCGGTCAACCCCAGAATCATCGGATCGATTACACACAACAGAGCTCGTATCCTGGCTGAACCTACTCTGGTCACCATATCTGGAGAACGCGCCTCGTTCCTGGCAGGCGGAGAGATTCCAATCCTCCAGACAATCGCGACAGCCGGTCAGAGCCAGTTCTCCGTCACATTCGAGCCATTCGGCCTCAGAATCAACATGATTCCAGTCCTTCTCGAGACCGGTGCGATCAACCTGGAAATCTCTCCTGAAGAGCGAATCGTATCCAACACATTCGCATTCAACTTCCCGAACTCTGCAACCAACATTCCTGGCTTCACCACAAGGAAAGCCCAGACAATTGTTGAGCTGAAGCCCGGACAAGAGCTCTTCATCGGTGGTTTGATTTCAACCAACAATGGACGAGAACTCAGTAAATACCCGATCTTCGGCGAAATTCCCGTTGTGGGCGCCATGTGGCGCTCGAAAGCATGGAACAAGAACGAGAGCGAGCTGGTTGTGGCAGTAAGACCGGAAATTATCTTGCCGGGTACTCCGGGCCAACTCAAGCTGCCTGAGGAAATCGGACGGGTTGAGGGTCCTCGCGACATGAACTTGTTCCAGGTTGAGCCTACCGTCGTAGACGAACGTCACTACACTTCCGGACGTGTAGAAAGACACCAGAAGACTTCACCAACACTGCCAGAAGGCGCGCCTATTCCTGACAGCAGATAAGCCGTCACAGTCTTTGGCATATACTTAATCTATAGATAGAGGGAGAATGGAATGAACAAGAGAGGGACGAGCTTAGTACTAAGCCTGTCAGTGCTTGTAAGTCAGATGGGACTGCTGACTTCGCAGCCAGCCCAAGCTGCTGATGCGATCTGGCAGAAGATGTCCGGGACAGATGGCGTCGCCACCAAGACGCAAAGTAAAAAATCCTCGAAGAAATCCGGCAAGAGCGCAAAAGTAACGACGGCAGCGAAGAAGCCTGCTTCTGGAATTAATAAGATTGCCACCAATGGCAGCATCAATGACGATCACGTCATGCTCTTCCTGGGCGGCAAGGATAAGTCGACGCAATTTGCTGAGACGGCTCCGGCAGCGGCCCTGAGCATACATCCCTCTCTGCAGCAGGCTGATACGCTGACTACGCAGGCCCATAACGACAGCGACATCGTGGCGCTCAACTCCAGTCCCACACAGATCGCTGGATCGGCAGTAGATTTGCCGGCGGCACAGGCCTCGTCGGACGAAGCGACACAACTGATTGCCCAACTGGCTCCGGACCAGGTTATCGCGCAGTCCACATCCTCTGGAGTGACTGCAACACCAATTCCACCGGTAGTCACCGGTGCAGTAGATCTCGAAGAGTTCAAGACGACGAATGAAATCGATCTGAAAGTTTCTCAATCGAGAACTTTCAAGATGCGCAACAAGATTGTCCGTACGTCGATTGCCGACCCGGGCATTGCTGAGCCTGTCGTAGTCGCGGAAAACCAGATGGTCATGCTCGGTAAAGCACCCGGTAGCACAACGATGGTGCTATGGGATGATGCCGGTAATACCGCTGCGGTGGATATCGTCGTCTCCAGAGACTTCCAGGAGCTGCAAACAGCGCTCCGTGAGATTGATCCTCGAATTATCGTTAAGGCATTTTCAGTGGGCGGTTCTGATCGCGTTCTGTTGCTCGGCGATGTCGACCATCCAGAATCGGTTATTCGAGCCATGCTCGCCGGTAACGTATTCATGGACGACAGGGGCTTCAACATACAAGTTGCTAACAACCGTCTGATCAACGCCAGAATCGGCGAAATCGGAGCTGGCAGCGGCGGCGGCGGCGGCGGTGGCGGCACCGGACAGCTGGCGACACTATCCTCTGTCGACCGCTATACGTTCTTCCCCAACCTCACCAACAATGTCAGCAAGGGTCAGATTATCACCAGCGACGGTGGACGTGTCACGAGCTTGATCAAAGTTCGTAAGGTACCGTTGATTGTCTTGCACGTGACGTTCATGGAAATGAACACCACAACCGCAAGAAAACTTGCCACCTCGCTTGGTGTCAATAACAGCTCGCGTGGATTTGCGTTCGGTATGGGCGGTATCAACTCCAACCTCTCCACCGGAAACCTGGGCGGTCTGCTTTCGCCCTTCGGTGGATTTGTGCAAACCATCCCGACAGTCGGAGGTATCGGCGCTGTACCTGCGGCACCAGCCACATCGGTCGGCTCAGCCGTCACTGGTTACTCAACCGGTCCAGTTGGTTTTGCATCGGTCAACACGCTGGCAGGTCAACCTTACTCTGGTATCGGTCAAAGTATTCCATTGAACGCGCCGTCAGTCGTTCAGAACGCAGTATTGTTCGGAGCGCCGGGTGGTGCTTCGTTCGCACTGGACAATATTCTCAACCTCTTCACGGCAACCAGCAACTTCGCTCTCACGGATCGTTCCAGATGGTCGGTCACCCCATCGATTCAGGGATTGATCAACCAACAGCGTGCAAGGATCCTCTCGGAGCCATCGCTTGTATGTATCTCTGGAGAGCGGGCGGCATTCCTGGCTGGCGGAGAAATCCCAATCCTGCAAGCTATCGCTGCAGCGGGTCAGGCCCAACAATCAGTCGTGTTTGAACCGTTCGGCTTGAGAATCAACTTC
>CAZISK010001053.1:0-2815 GCA_964541355.1 uncultured Candidatus Obscuribacterales bacterium | reverse complement strand
AGAGCTTAACATGCAACGAATGCAAGAAGAGAAGATGTCTTCTCCTGAGCTCGAGAGAATACGAAAAGCTGCAGAGGCAGATCTGACTAAAGCCATTCAATTGACTCCAAGCCCATCATTATTTTGCATGCGAGCGAAGTTCTTCACCAGGATCAAGGAATACAGAAAGGCTCTTGCCGACATAAACCACGCCCTCTTAACTGCACCGAGAGATCCTGAAAGCCTTCGAACTAGGGCATTTATCCTTGCAACCATCGGCAATACTAAGAAAGCGATCGCGGATCTTACTTTAGCCGCAACTATTTTCCCGAGTAATGCAAACACATACTGCGATCTGGCCCTCTGTTACCAGAAGGAAAAGCAGTTTGCAAAGGCAGAAGCCCTCTTTAACAAGGCGATCAGTCTAGAGTCAGAACCATTCACACCTCTTTGCCAGAGAGCATTCCTCTATAACGAAATGGGGCAACCCCAAAAGGCTATTGCGGACCTTGGTACCGCAATGGAGTACAAGCCTAACCATGTTCACCTCTACAGCTGTCGAGCCCGTATCTATGAAAGCATCGGCGACTTCGATGGCGCAATTCGTGATCTAGACAAGGGACTGAAGAATTGCAATAGCATTGCGGATAGTGCCATTTTATACTTAGCCCTGGCTGACATTCTGAACACACGTGGAGAGCATGACAGGGCGCTCGAGATATTGGACGACTGGGTGAGTCGTCTTAAGGACGGGAAAGACCAGATTGAGGCTCAAAGCCACAGAAACCGATATGTAATCGGTGCTGCCGGCCTATTTTTGCGAAGAAAGTCCCAGAAAGCAGCAATCGCTACTCTTCTTGCTCAAAACAAACGCAACCTGACCCTTGCCACTCTGTACCGAAAAATCGGACAACCTCACCAGGCAATAGCAGTTCTGGATAGCATGATTGCACGAGATCGAACTGACCTGGATGCTGTATTGCTTCGAGCTTCAATTTATTTCGAAGATCTAGGCGAATGCGAAAAGGCTGAAATGGATTATACCGCACTGATTCCCAAGTACTATCAGGAGCTGTCTACCAGAGCCCAAGTGAGAGTGGTCCTTGGAAAAACCGATGAAGCAATAGCTGACTTGACCAAATTGTTTAGCATAAAGAAAAACGCAGAAGCCAAAGAACTTAACCTGAGAGGAATGTTGCTTATGCAACGCGGAAGGACTGCAGAAGCTATGGCCGATTTCAATCGTTCGCTGGCTATCAAAGAGAACTCTTTTGCAAGGGGTCGCAGAGGTCATTTGAATTTTATGGAGGGTAACTACAGTCAAGCGATCTCAGATCTTTCTGCCGCTATCAAAGTCAACCCAATGCCAGCAATGTACTTCCGAGTGCGGGCGATGGCGTATAGCAACCTTGGAGAGTATCAGGCCAGCTTGAATGATCTGCAAACCCTCATGAATCGCAAAGGTCAGGATCCCCAAGTAGCCAAATTATTCGAAGAAATAAAATCAAGAGCCCACAACGCTCGCCATGGTTGATCGCTCACGGAGAAAGGGAGCTTAATGTCCACCATCGAAGTAAAGTCGACAATTGCGCGGAAGGGTATGATTCTGGCGGGAGTTCCGCTAACCTTCGAACTGATCTTCATTGTCGTGCTGCTGGTCCTCTTTACCAACGCGGAGAAAACGTCCGCGCGCGCCCTACAGTCCAAGGTTGTGATCGCCGAAGCCGATTCATTGTTCTATGCGGTAATGGATCAGCATTATGCCGTCGGAAATGCAGCCGCGTTAGGGCAATCCATCGATACCGAGAAGATCTACAATTTGCTTCCAAGAATCTCGAAACAGATGGACACCATGAGATCGCTCATTGGAAATGACAAGGCGCAACTGCAGAATCTTCGTGAGTATGAGAAAGTCTTACAGTCGTCGTCCAAAGATCTTGTCGCAGTAGCTTCTGGCTTCGAAGAAGGTGAGCCTTTCGCCGCTAGGATATACTCGGTAAAAGTATCGCGATACTACAACAGCTTGCGAGCGCTCAGTCAGAAAATAATTGACGCCGAGATGCAAAAGCAAGCGACCATACCGCTGCTGAACGAACGCTCACGCATGCTTTTGACAGTATGCGTCATCGCAGGTATCGTGATGAACATTGGAATTGCGATCGCTCTCGCCACGTTTTTCGGAAAAGCGATCTCTGGCCGCATCTCTGCAATCCTGGCAAACATCCAGAGAATGAATGAAGGCAAGGAATTGGTTGTTCCTCAACAGGGTAATGATGAAATCGCCGTGATTGATAAAGAGCTCTTCGACATGGCCTCTTTCATTGCAGAGACCAGAAAGAAGGAACAAGCACTTGTCGGCAACGTTCGTTCAGTCATCTGCTCGCTGACAAAAGATCTCAAATTCGCAAAGGTGAGTGAAGAAGCGGTTCGAACGTGGGAAAGAACGTTAGATCAGTTCGACGGCTTGCATTTAGAGGAGCTTTGTAAATCGCAGGATTGGGAGGGCATCGCTCGTCAATTCGAATCCTACACGAAATCGCGTGAACCATCCGGACAAATTGACATGCAAATGTTTTTGCCATCATCGAAAAGTGTTTGGATGCACTGGTCGATTTTCTGGTCAAAAGAACACGACAGTTTCTTCTGTGTCGCCAACGACATCACAGAACAGAAGAAGCTTTCTGAAATGAAGCACAACTTCACACAGATGATCAGTCACGATTTGAGAACACCACTTCAGTCCATTCAGGTGTTTTTTGAGGTGCTGGAAGGCGGACTGTACGGCGCTATCAACGAGCGTGGCGCTCCTCGGATCGTAAGTCTCAAGCGCTCCGTC
>CAZISK010001052.1:0-2837 GCA_964541355.1 uncultured Candidatus Obscuribacterales bacterium | reverse complement strand
TGCAGAGCTCTTATCTCAACGGTATCTCCCTCATGTATAAAGTCTCGATGAGTGGCAGCTATCAAGACCTTAATGAGTTCAATCGCCTGTTAGACCGGTTACCTCGACTAAATAATATCGTGCGCAAGCAGGCACAAGATTGCGGAATAATGCATTCAAAGCCGATTGAGCGTCTGGAGATCGTAAGCACTGAGGTACAGTCGAAATTGCACGGCATTCGGGAAGCAGCGCTTAACTCCTCGGACATTACAGCAGATTTTTCCGTGCTGAGCAAAGCGTTCGACGGCTCGAGGCCGTTGTTGCATATGTGCCTCAACGCCTTGTATGAATTGATGGAGTGGCAATGGCAACAGCAGAAGGCATCCGAAAAGAGACAAATTCGACTGCACAACGCCGTCAACTCTACCCTGATTTGGGGAGGGATGCTCAATCTGGCGCTGGTTGTATTTCTGGCTATCTGGCTCAATCGCGCCACCATCAGCAGACTCACAAGCATTATGGACAACGTCAAGCGGATCGGTCTGGAGCTACCGCTTCTGAACACTGTTCCCGGCAACGATGAGATAAGCGAGTTGGATCGAGTTCTACACCAGGTGTCGCTGTCGCTCCTCGATGCCAGAAAGAAAGAGCGCGAAGCGGAGGTGATGAAAGAGGCCTTTTACTCGATGGTGACGCACGAACTTAGATCGCCACTGAATGCGGTGATAGCAGGAATTCTTCGGGTGGCTGCCGGAGTTCACGGCGAGGTCTCAGAAAAAGCACAGAAAACATTGCGGCTGGCGGCGGAGAACAGCCAGCGCGCTAACCAGTTGATCGATGATTTCCTTGATTTACGTACTCTGGACGAAAAAAGTTTTGAACTCAAATTAGGTGAGGTTGACGCTTGTGCGCTTATTAACAGCTCTATGGAGACGGTGTCGCCGCAAGCGCTCGACAAGAAGATAACGCTTTCGAGCGAGGCATCGCCACAGATTGTGATCGCCGACAAAGTCAATCTCGGCAGGGTGCTGACCAATCTCTTGACCAACGCTATCAAGTTCTCTCCTCACGACAGCGAAATCATGGTGCGGCTTTCCGTGGAAGCACATGCTGTTAGATTCGAGATATGTGATCAAGGTCCCGGCATACCAAGCGATCGCAAAGATGATGTCTTTGCTCGATTCAAACAGTTGGCAGGCGATCAGGTACAGCAAGGAACCGGTCTTGGATTAGCGATTTGCAAGCTGATTGTCGAGCAGCACGGCGGCAACATCGGCATCAAAGACAATTCGCCTCGGGGCAGTATCTTTTGGTTCACCGTTCCTCTGGAGCCGGCATCAAAATGAAGGTTCTCCAGAAGGCTTTGATACTTTTGCTGATACCACTTCTTTTCGAAGTGATGTTGGTTGGTGTATTACTTTATCAAAACACTCAACTGGAAGAGGAAAGCAAACAGGCGCTCGCTCAAAAGTCTATCGGTCAAGCAGTCGCTTTGCTGTTTTTCGCCAATGTGGAGGCCACGGATTCGGTCTACTGGTTGCAAGCCAAGCCCAATTCGGCCAACTATGAGAAGTTTCAAAAACACATGGAGCGCGTACTGACACTGCAGGGCGAGGCCAACAGGCAGATTCAAGTTAACAAGTTGGAAAAACATCCCGCTGTGGTCGCGCTTCTGAGAGCGGGTGACTACGTCAACTCCAAGTTGGTGCCTTACAAAGACCAGATAGACGAGCGCCATTCCCTCACCGACGAGGAGCTTCTCGATCTTGTCAGGGAATGCAACTCCATGACACTATTACTCAACGACTGTGGATCGTCTGCCCGAGAACTATGGGAGTGGGAACGGCACCTGAGTCAGGAGCTGGAGCAACGCCAGCGAAATTTGAAAGAGGCGATGCATACAACTATCGTCGTCGGTCTATCCGGCAATATTCTTTTATCGATACTTATGGCAGTCTGGTTTAATCACACTACAATCACTCGATTGCGCCTTATCATGGGCAACGCGAGACTGATTGGTAGTTCGGCGCCGTTGACAGTGTCGGTCACAGGACGAGACGAGTTCAGCGAGCTCGACCTTGTCCTTCACAAGGTCGCTGATCTGATGGCTGAGTCGAGGAAACTGGAGATCGCCGCCAAGAATATGAAGGAGGACTTTTATGCCATGGTGGCGCATGATCTGCGCTCGCCTCTAACCTCTGTCGGAGTAGCGATGGAGCTCCTTCTTGATGGCGCCAAGGGACCATTGACCGAAGCGGCTGCAGATGCGATTGGCGAGTCCTCCCGAAACCTGGAAAGGGTTTATCGTCTGGTCAACGATTTCCTTGATCTCAGGAAGCTGGACGCCAAGAGCTTCGAGATAAATTTGAAGCCTGTATCGGTGGACGGTATCGTGACGCAATGCGCCGAGGCCATTGCCGATGCGGTTCAGGAGAAAGAGCTAAAAGTGAGGATCAACACCGAATCAACCTCGGTGAAGGCAGATGCCTCCTCGCTAGCCAGGATTCTGTTGAACATCCTGAACTTTGTAATAGCGTCAGCATCTCAGGAAGAGGAAATGGAGATCCTCGTCACCAGCAAACAAAAAGACCAGATGGTGAGATTCGAGGTTCGCAGTTTTGGCACGACTCTTGGAGAGTCCGAAAGGCAGAGCCTTTTTGACGCTTTTCAAGCAGGTGCTGCCGAACGGTCGGGTCTGGCTCTGGCAGTTGCCAGGCTACTTGTAGAGCTGCATGGCGGTGAGATCGGCATTGATAAGAACCAGCCTTCAGGAAATGTATTTTGGTTTACCATACCGACTTGGGACCGATCAGAAAATGGTGCTTAAGGAAGGAACGGGCGCGCTATTGTGCCCGCTT
>CAZISK010001051.1:0-2843 GCA_964541355.1 uncultured Candidatus Obscuribacterales bacterium | reverse complement strand
ACAAGACATAATCGACCGGACCGATCTGCTCAGATTGATCTGTTGCGTTGGCAGGGTCAATGACGGTGTTGCCATACTCCTGGCTTAATATGGTTAAACCCTGCTCGCGGATTTTTGTAAGGTGAGCGCCGCGTGCAATGAAGGCAACGTCGCAGCCGGCTTTTGCAAGGCGCGCACCGAATACGCCACCAACACCGCCGGTTCCTACAATAGCGATCTTCACTGCATCCTCCGCTCTATTATGCTGCGGTCGATATTCTCTTCCACTGACGGTATCTATAAATCAAGAAAGCCTTTACGTTTTAACCATAAGAGCATCGTTACGGACACGAGACCCATCGCTCCAAGACACAAGTAATAGCCGAGAGGAAAATCCACCTCTGGGATCTTGAAGTTCATGCCGTAAACTCCTGCTATCAGGGTTGGTGGCATGAACAGTGTTGCAATAATGGTCAAGACTTTTGTGATCTGATTCGTTCTGAGACCCAATCCCGAGACATAAACATCCATTATGTCGTAGGACATCTCTCGGTACGTTTCAAACAAACGTAAAATAGACTCAGCCTCGACGTGGCATTGCAGGAATTCCAGTCGGCCCTCGCTACCGATCGCCTTGCTGCGCGATCTAGCTAGGGATTGGGCGATCGTCTCCAATGGCCAAACGCTTTTCAAAAATATCCAGATTAGCTGTTGTGCTCTATTGATCATCTCCAGCTCTACTTTTCCTGGATTTCGAATGATTCGGGTCTGCAGCCGCTCCAGCTTGGCACCACCAATGGTGAGTACGTCATGGTAAGCATGGATGATGCTCTCCAAAAGATCGGCGGCCAATCTATCGGCGCCAAAATCAGCGATACCTTCCTCCATTGCAAAAAAACGATGCACCACATCGCGAAATACGTCATCGTGGCTGAACTGTCTGGTTACGAGCAAACCATCGCACAGCATGAAGTTGATCGTCTCGAGCCCATCGAAGGAATCGCTGATAAAAGGATGCTGCACCGACCAGAAGACGCCGTTGCGTTGTTGGTATGTAAATGATTTCGCATGCGGAAGCTTCAAACTTTTGAGCTGTTCATCCGCGAAATCTGCAAACTTTCCCAGCTCTTTCCAGAATTCGTTGCTGAGAGTTCCTGATACGTGGAGCCAGATGCAATGCTCCTCTTTGCGCAGCTCTTCCAGACTTTCGAAATCGAGAAAGGCTGTTCTGTTGAAACCATTTTTGCCGATCGTATAGACTTGAACACGCAGTTCAACAAAATCGGGCAGGCTGGGAACCATTTCGAAGCATTCCAGAGAGAATGTCTTTCGACCATGGTTGAACGAAAGGGGCTCCATGGTGGTATCAAGCGATCTTTGTTAGGAAAACGCAAATATACCATGAATGGCGCTACATTTCATTTCGCTAGTATTTTCAACTCTTCCGCAAGCTTTTTGTTCAGATCACGTATCGACGAGTAAATGATGCAGCGTTGACCTCGGACATCGAATTTCAGTTCGTCAGGAGTTTTGCACAAGAGTAGAGTCTTCCGGTTCTTGCCCCAGGCATAGCCGACTTCGAGATAGACGTTGGCATTGGATCCGGTGAGATCAGCGATCACGATCGATGCTGTCTCAATTCGCGATTTGATGCGATCGAGTATGTCCCCTGTAAAGATGTCCATGTCGACACGCTCGCACAGCATTCCTACTTCTTGAACCGGGCCCTGGATGCCGAAGATGAATACGTCTTCCATGTCGTCGGTGAACGGCATGGCGACAAATATGTGCTTTCTTGAATCGGTCTCGACGCCGGCGTTTGCTATCGGATCCGTAACTGTAGCGCTTCTATTACGTGCCACGGTAAGCTTGTTAGTATGAAGATAGACTTCCATACGCTCCGCTCTATCTCTTTTGAATTCTACGAACGTGATTCGTTCAAGCTCCGAAAGTATCGACTCATCTTCTAGAGCCTCGAGTAATCCGCCGACCTGGGCGAGGAATGCCTCTCTCTCGTCCAATCCCACGTTGACGCCGTGCATTGTCATAGCGATGTGCTTCACGTTGGGCGCCTCCGCATTCAGGTGTAATAGCGACAGCTTGCCGAGAAGCCTGATCGATGCGTACGAAAGTTGAGTTAGTTGAACGGTCCCTTCAAAGAGAACGAGACCTGCTTGTATTCCAGCGACTGGTCGTTCGACGCGATAGTCGCCAGGTAGAGGAGCATTCCAGAAGCCTTTGAGATTTAATTTCTTGGCAACGATGCGGTCCGCGCCCAGCCAGGACTGTGCATATTTCAAGAGCAGCACGTCGCAAGGATAATCAAGTACATTGCTGGTTACTACTTCGATTTTGGGACTCGATGCTGTCATTTTGCTTGTCCGGCAACTGAGCGTACTAAAAAAAGCGTTCATCAGCATAAGCCATATTCGAACGAAAAAACAGATCCTTTATTGCGATTCTCTCGCCATCTCTTTCCACCGCAATAGCAGGTAGGTAATCAGCGTTACGAGCCATGCCTGGAGCGAAGATACGCCTACTTTGAAGCTGTCCAATCCTGGAATCACTCCGCCTGTGAAGATGCCGGCGGCGCTGCCCGAGACAAATGCGATTACCGCCGGCCATCTTATCGCTGGTAGATCAGAGAATGCCGGTACTGTCGAAAAGAGCTCTTTCTCTGGCTTTGCTCTTTTGGCAATCACCCATTCGGCCAGCATGATGATTGTCGCGCATGGCAAGACGGTCGAGGAAAGTGAGCATACAGTCTCCAGCGCATTGGAATTCTTGCTTAGCACCGCGGAAGCCAGGGCGCCAATGACGGTGAGCACCATCGTCAACTTCTTTCGCGAGTACTTCTTGAGGTT
>CAZISK010001050.1:0-2850 GCA_964541355.1 uncultured Candidatus Obscuribacterales bacterium | reverse complement strand
ATTGATCGCATCAGCTATCCAGGTCATCATTCAGATCCGGCGTCTGGAAGACGGTACAAGACGTGTTACAGAAATGGCTGAGATAACAGGGATGGAAGGCGAGATCATCGCTCTCTCCACTCTATTCACGCTAGAACGTGAAGGTCGAGACCCAAGAGGGTTCTTCAAGTGTCGTCACATCGGTTCCGGACTGCCTCCGAAATTCCTCGAAAAACTCGAGCAGGAAGCTGTTCCGTTCAAACTGGAGTGGTTGCGATAAAACCGCTATATTGTATATATAGAGGTCGGATTCAGGTAATGCTTCGCTAGTTCGAGGAACGCTACATATGGACGTTGGAATGATGACTTTCCTCTCGGCTCTCACCATAGGGCTGATCGGGATGGCTCTTCTCAGAAGCGGTCACGCTGATGAGCTCTCGCGTCTGTATAAACACAAAAGACGGATGGCGGAGAAGAACCAGGAAGACTCCGAAGAGGATATCTTCGTTCAACAGAAGACTGGTTATCTCGCGACGCTTCTCGCACTAGCCGGACTGGAGTCTAAATACGATCAGATGAAGACCACCTGGATCTGCTGCGCAGTTGGCGGCGGTCTAGTGCTCGGGCTTTTCTTGGCACTCAGCGTGCCGGAGCTTGCAATTGTCGGATTCATTCTTGGGGTTCCGATGGGAGCTGCAGGATTTGTTTTCTACCTGTCTCAGGTAGCAAAACGAAGACAGGCGAGAATGACGGAACAATTGCCGCAGGTGTTAGAAACTATGGTAAGCGCATTGAGAGCTGGTTCTCCAGTTCTCGAGTGCTTTAAGGTGATTGCAGAGACATCGCCCGATCCGATTCGGGGCGAGTTCAAGCGCGGACTGATTTCCTTGCAACTTGGAAAACCTTTCCGCGACACCCTCAAAGAAATGTGCCATCGAATTAAGGCTCCCGACTTTGCTCTTCTGACTCAAGCAGTTTTCATCAGTCAGGAGGTTGGCGGTAACCTAGCAGACGTAGTAGCGGTTATCGCAGAAGCAATCCGTGAACGGTTCAAACTTCGCGACTTCCTCGCTTCACTGACCTCACAAGGTAAAGCGACAGCCATGTTCATTGGTTGCCTCCCTTATGGAATCACCCTGATCACGTACTGCGCTACGCCGGGGTACATTATTCCTTTCTTGAATCACCCTATTGCAAGAATAGTCCTCCTTCTACTGGTTATCTGGGAAGCTATTGGATTCTGGATTCTTGTCAAAATGACGACGTTTGAGGTCTAAGCCATGAATAACACGATGGTCGCACTGCTCACATTCTGCGTCTGTTTGGCAGCCGGTCTCTTGTTTCTGAGACCGGTTATGGGTATTTATGTTGACTCTTACGCCGTCCGCGTTAGACCTCGGAAGGAGAACGAAGAGTCCGCAGCCGAGAAGCCGAAAGATTCGTTATTGTTGACTCTGGCCCGCACACTTGGTGAATTGCTGCTTTCAGTAATGCCTGCTCTTGCGGACAAAAGATCGGTAGAGCTTCTCACGCAAGCTAACTACCGAACTCCACAGCACCTTGCGATCTATATCGGTATCCGCGCCATGGTATCAGGCAGTGTGCTTTTCCTTGGACTGCTTATGGCAGCGAGCAACCCGATCAACTTGATCCTATCCATTCCTGCTGCAGTCCTTGGTTGGTTGATCCCGAATTTCTTTCTTTCAGGTCGTGCGAAAAAGAGACAACAGCAAATCACCAGAGAGCTGCCGATCATTATCGACTTGATGATTGTCTGCGCTCAAGCCGGTCTTGGTATGCTTCAAGGTATCGATAAAATCTCGAAAGAGGTGGAAAGTTCTTGTCCGATTTTGTCTGTAGAGCTCAAGCAGTTGATCAACGACGTCAAAATTTTTGCTAAGTCAGTTCCATTTGCTCTTCGTGAGATGGGCGAACGCTGCGGAGTAGACGAATTGATCAACATGGCTGCTGCCCTGATTGCTGCTGAAGCGAAGGGCGCCGACATCAGCTATCCGTTGCAGCAACAGGCTGAAGCTCTGAGAGACCGTCTCAAGAGAAAGAAAGAGGAAGAAGCGGGCAAGGTGCCGGTCAAAATGGTTCCTGTCATCATGATCTTCATCATGCCTTTGATCCTCGCACCGATGCTTGGGCCTGCCGTAGTAACGATTGTTACAGCGATTGGACCGATCATGCAGAGCAGCAGTATGAGATAGCAACAAGCCAAATGTCAGTTAAAGACGGATCAAAGCGTTTTGTTCACTTCGTGAACAAAACCCGTGGTACGAGCATTGCTGACAAAGCCACAATTGCAGACTCATTCTATTCGCGCTTGAAAGGCTTGCTTGGGACGAGCGAGCTGAAGCCCGGCTTTGGATTGTTTATCACGCCTTGCACGAGCATTCACATGATTGGGATGAGCTACGCCATTGATGCCATTTTCGTGGATAAAAAACTTGTTGTCGTCGGCGTTCTCCATTCCATTGGTCCAGGACGAATCTCCCGCGTCTATGGCAGGGCACAATCCTGTCTGGAGCTGCCGGCAGGCAGGGCTCGGGAAACCAATACGGAAATCGGCGATCAGCTGGAATATACAGGTTCAGTTGAAGAATAAGAATTAGAGCTGGTCTCGCGTAAAAATGGGTCTATTGGCGTTGTGACAATCTGATAGCATTAGGAGGTTTTATAGTTAGAAACCTGCCTTTTCGCGGAAGGACATATGTTACACACCATTCAAACCGACAACGCTCCTAAAGCCATTGGTCCTTACTCACAAGCCATCAAGGCTAATGGATTTGTTTTCGTCTCAGGTCAGATCCCAATCGATCCGGCAACGGGACAACTTATTCAGGGAACCGCATCAGAACTGACTCG
>CAZISK010001049.1:0-2858 GCA_964541355.1 uncultured Candidatus Obscuribacterales bacterium | reverse complement strand
CACGTTCTAATCGATCAGTCAAAAGACGCCTGGTCCAATGTTCTCAGCGAGTTTCAGACGAATGCTGAACAATCAGCAGGTGAGGGAAAAAAGCGGATCGACAGCTGCGGTCGGTCCTTCAATTCGCTTGTTGGACTTGTTGAAAAAGCAATGTCCGTTTACGAAGAAGGTGATAAACAGGCTGCCAACGCGTTGGTCGCGCCAGAAAAAGTCAAGCCGATTGTCACCGAACTGGTAGCCGCTCTCAATCAAGCCGAGAAAAGTAAAGCGATGAACCTTCAAGGAAACCCAAGAGAATGGGATGAAAAGAAGAACAGGCTTGGTCTTTTGAGTCTTGCAGTGATCGCGACAAGCATGATCTTGAGTGCTGGAATCGGGTCTTTCGTCATGAATAGAGGCATTACCAGGCGACTTCATGTGGTAACGGCCAACTCTCTTAGATTTGCATCTAATCAGCCTCTTGCTAAGCCGCTTTCGGGCACCGACGAGATTGCTGTTCTCGACAATCAGTTTCATCGCATGGCGGAAACGATTGAGCGTACAACACAAAAGGAGCGAGCGGTTTTCGCAAACATGCCGGTCGGTCTCATGACACTCAACTCTTTTGGTGTAGTGGAATCGGTCAATCCATGCGCGGAGCGCCTTCTGGAGATTAGCGAGGCGACCGTGCAGGATTCGCCGCCCAGTGTGCTCACGTTTTTCTCTGATCCGGGCAAGACCACCGAGATATTCAGCCAGCCGGATGTTCTGGACGCTGACCGGGGTCCCTGGCGGCTCACGATGAAACGCAGCGATGGCAGCACATTTCCTGCAGAGCTCGCGATAGCTCCATATGACGACAGTGGTGCGGGTAAGCTGGTGCTGTCCGTGCTTGATGTCAGTGCCAGAGAAGAGCTTGAAAAAATGCGGCAGGAGTTCGTCTCTGTTGTGAGCCACGACATTAGGACTCCGCTCACATCAATTCAAGCCTGTCTAACGATGCTGTCGGACGGCGCCCTCGGCACATTCAGCGAAAAGACGACGAGGTATATCAATTTAGCAACTGTCGAAAGCGGGCGTCTTCTCAGGCTCACAACCGATCTACTCGACATCGCCAAACTGGAATCGGGTAACATGACTCTGGATTGTTCGAACGTTTCAGTTGGGGAAATGATAGTCGTTGCCGCCAATGCCGTCGATGCAGTGGCTGGACAGAAGGGCGTTAACATCGTCGTCGAGCCGACGTCACTTACGGTTTATGCCGATGAAGATAGAACGGTGCAGATTCTCGTCAATTTCTTGAGCAACGCTATCAAATTCACGCCAGAAGATAAAACCATCACGGTCAACGCCGCAATGGACGGAGATCGGGTAGTAATCAGGGTTATCGATGAAGGCTGCGGTATTCCAGAAGATAAACTGGCTGAGGTCTTCGAGCGATTCAAGCAAGCCCGCCTTGGCGACCGGCGAACGGGGACCGGGCTGGGATTGGCCATCTGCAAAATGTTATCGCAGTGTCAGAATGGCAGCGTCGGCGTCGAAAGCCAGGAAGGTGTCGGCAGCACCTTCTGGTTGCGACTTCCTCTGGGGACGTGACGGAGCGTCCTTTTGTGAAACTTTGAACGAAACAGCGACCGTTAAAATCTGAATTATTAAGATCTGCCATTGATACGATCCCATCGACTCTGTGACTCTTTGAAGCGAGAATAGAAAGATCTGAACTGTCGATATGTCAAGAACCGGCGCGCATTGCTAAACTACTGGATATGAGACCTCGGCTTGCGCGAGCTGAGAAATGGGAACAATGGTTGAGGATCGGATGACCGAGCGAAACTTGTCTATGTTTGGCCAGGGCAGCATGTACGACAAGGTGCGAGAAGATTTGAAGAAGCGTAAGCCGCTTCTCGGAGCAGCTTTTCAGGGCGATCCCGAGACGCTTGCCCGCGTCAGGGAATATGAACAACGGTCATCAGAAGTGGCACAGCAGGTGGGCTTAGTCGCTGCGAAGGGTGAGGACATCGAGAGATTGGCACTGCTCGATCCGGTCACTGAGCTGTATAACCATCGTACCTTCGTTAAAGAGCTGAAGGCTGAAATGGCACGATCTCGTCGCTACAATCAGCGTGTCTCTGTTTGCAGTCTTATCGTCGACAATTTTGACAGCATCGGCAGCGATTACGGAACGCTTACCCAGGATGCGGTATTAAAAGTGGTGGCACTCGTAATTCGCAACTCTACGCGTGAAGTGGACATCGCAGCTCGATACGCGCCATGGCAGTTCGCTATAGTGCTTCCCCAGACAAATGCGGCGGGCGCCTCCCTGGTAGCAGAGCGCATCAGATTGCGTGTCGCCGCTCAGGTCTTCTCGCACAACTGGAAGAACTTCTCCATCACATCCAGCATCGGTGTGGCGACCTTCCCGGAGCATGCTCCCGAGTACGACGAGCTTGTCGCCCGTTCTATCGAGGCGATGGAGTGCGCGCTGGACCGTGGCGGCGATCGGGTGTTTTCATTCTAAGCCGGCAACACCGGCAAATCGGTCGATACACCGCTTGCTAAAAACGGGTTAGAGACTGTGTCTTCAGTGCACTGTCGCGGAATGGTGCGTACTGGATGATTTCATTTCATGACGGTCGATACGCTCCATCGGTACATATGAAAGCCTGTGCCGGCAACGGATTTAGCGATCTAGTGCGCCCAACTTGCATTCGAAACAATCAAGGCATGCTTGTCTTTCTCGTAAAGAGATAAGAGCCGGGATCTTCCAAGGCAATCTGCCAGTCCGGGTCGTTTTTCAGTGCCGCCGACAGGGTGGCGTCTTTCGGCATCAAAATCAAATCAATCTTTCGGTCGTCGAGCAGCTTACGCCAACCAGGATG
>CAZISK010001048.1:0-2869 GCA_964541355.1 uncultured Candidatus Obscuribacterales bacterium | reverse complement strand
TCGCAGATGTTTATCAGAAAAAGTACAAGATGAGCTTGCCGCAAGCATTTAGTAGTCTGGCTTTACGCGAAGGTGATGCAAAAGCTCTCACCGTTGCGCTCGAGCAAAATGAAGGAGAGGTCGACTACGCTGCAAATGTTGAGGCGGCTCTTTTGACGCGAAAGGATTTTCTAGGAAGATCAGACGCGAATTGCGAAAAGGAAATTCGCGATACTCTAGCGCGCTTGCCTAAGGAGAAGCTCGACAAGGTCGCAGCCGCTTTTCAAGCGAGGACCGGGAAGAGCATGGAAGAAGTATTGCTACGCGGAGATCTGTCCGAACCAACCAAAAAGGCTCTTGCAATTTACTTTAAAGGTTGCGATAAATTGACCAACGAGGATCGCTTGAAACTCGCGGATATCGCAATTGATGCGAGAAACGTCGACATGGTTGAAGAGGCATTTCGGAGCGCACCAAAAGCGGTGCGTGAACAGTTTTTTAGAGACGGAGGAAAAGAGAAGCTGGAGCAAGCCTTCAAAGGTTCGCCACTAAACATGGCCAAATATGCAGTTGGCGGAGATCTGGTCTGCGAAACGCTGAAATATGGGCTCGAATCCACCGGTGTTGACCGAGCATTGGGAATCAAAATCGGCAATTTCAATGTCAGTGATACAGATTATCGTAATGCGTACGATTATGCGCGCGAGGGCAAGTTAGGTGTTGCTTCGCAAATTCTCGCCAATGTCAGTTGGGTAGGAGACAACGAGAAGTCCATTGAAAAGGCGTTCTACAATATGAGCGACGAAGATAGAAGGCTATATTTGATGGGGCGTGCGCTTGTAGCGCAAAAACAGTCGTTCACGGAGACTGCGCTGACACTTATTCCTCAGGATGCGCAACCGCTTGTCCAGCTTGGCTTTCAGAAGTTTCCGGAAGCTCAACGGTTGGTCCAGAGTAAAATCGCATTTGAAACAGAGAATCGCCTGACTCCTGAGCAGTTCGAGCAACGATTCGGCAAAGTGAGTGACTCAGAGAGAAAACGGGCGACCGAATATTATCTCGAGGTGCGCTCCGCAATGGAAAGAGGTGCAGGCATGCGCTTTGCTCCGGAGACACAACGCGTCGAAATGCTCCGCTGGGAAGACATGATTGCATACAAAGGTGGAACCTTTCTGAGCAAACTAGCGGAGCATTGTGGCTGTTTCTACCACTCAACCAGCAACGATGTTTTGAGTTCAGTAGAGACTATCAGCAAAGAGGATTGGGAGCAGCTGAAGAATCTGCCTGAGAATGAACGCAAGGAAGTTCTCGCTGCTATACACCGATGTATATTCGCATTCAAAGGCGCCGAGCTCGCCGATCGCTGTTACCTTCTTCTAAACGAAAAGCTGAGCGCCAAGGATTATACAGAGTCGCAGAAGCTCGGCCGACGCACCGTACTCGACACCATAAAAGATAACGATCAGATCAATGGTCTGAGTAAAGAGGCATTCTCCAACGTAATCGATCACGCTTACGGCGTGAAAAAGGCACCAATTCTGGAAGCCATCGACAACATGCCTGAAAGCGAAAGAGTGCGTTACAGGACAGACGACAATTACAAGGCATTACTGGACAAGGAGCTGGACCGCGCTTTGGAGGTGGGCTCCCCAGCCAGGAAAGCAGCAAGCGATATGCTGCAGCGGATCTCATCTAACACTTACGAAGGAATGGATCAAATAGATCGCTTGAATCTGCGTATCGTTCAAAATGAAGAACAACAAAAATACACTGGTATCACGCTCTCTCTCGTCGCTCCAACACTTGCTCCGCCGATTGGGGCATTCGCTTCGGTGCCAGGCGCTGATAGAGTAGTTCAGTCCGCTGGTCAAAAATCCGGCTTACTTACCAACTATAAAACGGCAGCAGTAGCGGATCTTGTCAGCTCATTCTCAGATCCGAAACGATTTGCTGAATTCAAGGCAAAATATAATGACCCTGCCACAGGCTTCGCTGCGCGTTTCGACCAAGCAGCAGCAAAGCTACTGACTCAAGAAGAGATCGATCGCTATATCACACCACTGATCAAGGATGGCTCACTGCCACTCGCGCTGCAGATGGAGCTTCGTCGCGGCTGGCTTCAAAACGATACGAAAGGGATGCAGGCGGACCTTTTGGCTGCCGACAAAAAAGAGCGCGAAAAGCTATTCAGCCAGCCAGGCGCAATGAACGAAACATTCAAGTATCTCACTCCGGATGAGCGGCGCGTGGCGACAGCATTGCTGCGACAAGAAGGTAAGGAGATGCCGGAGGATGTCGCTCGCTCCTACTTCATCGGTTTCGGAAAATCGAAAGAGGATGTTATTGCAGCTTGGTCTGCGTTGAAACCGTCAGAGCGTGAAGATGCGAAGAGGCGGTACCGCGAAAAATACAATGCCGACGTTTCGGTTGATCTTAGAAAAGTGATGGGTGACGAGAGCGACAGTTTAGTTTGTAGACCAAAAACGCCTGAGCAGGCTGTCGATGACGTTCTTCGGAAATACTACATCTCCTACGATGGTCCAGGCCGTTACTTCGTGGATTATGTGTGGGATGGAACCGGACTTCAGTGCCGAGATTTTGCCAATCAAATCGTAGCGATGCAGGCGGCGCACTCTGATGATCTCAAAGCGTTGATCAACAATCCGAAGTTCCGCGCTGAGCTGGACGAAAAAATCAGACAGCTCGGCGAGAGCCTCAAGGATTTCAAGAATTCAAAAGAGGAATTCGCGGAAGCGCTGGTCAACGGCATCATCGCCGCCGCTTCTTTAGCCGCAGCACCATTTTCTGGAGGCTCGAGCCTGGGCGTTATAATTGGAACGGCTCTGGCGGCTGCGGCTTTGAAAGTTGCCACCAAAGCGCTAATCATGGG
>CAZISK010001047.1:0-2875 GCA_964541355.1 uncultured Candidatus Obscuribacterales bacterium | reverse complement strand
CGTTTCCGATAAGGTTGGTCTTCGTTTCGTGGCCGGCTATGAGTATTAGAATCGTATTGGCAAGTAGCTCTTCATGAGACAGACAACTGTTGTTATCCGATTGGGCAGTGATAAGTGAAGAGATTAAGTCGCTGCCCAGGCTACTTTTCTTGTTCTTGATTGTGTTGCTGAGATATCTTCTGAGCTCTTCCATTGCCACTATCGAGTTGATCAGGCGCGCCGGATGACCGGATACGTCAAGTCCGAGCGTGATCTTGCGGCTCCAGTCTCCAAACCTATCCCTATCTTCTGGAGGAACCCCTAGAAGCTCAGCTATGACAGTCACAGGCAGTGGAAACGCAAATTCAGAAATTAAGTTCACCTTGCCCTGGCGGTTCATTTTCTCGATGAGAGAGTCTGAGATCTCTTGGATGTGATCCTCGAGGTCATGCACCACCCTTGGTGTGAAAGCTGAATTGACCAGGGCCCTGACACGTGTGTGGTCCGGCGGATCTTGTAGTAATATGCTCTTGCTACCGCCTCTTCGGAAAATCTTCATGGCCTGGCGCATAACAAATTGAGGATGCTTCCAACGGTCTAAGCGTTTGCCAAACTTGCCATTTCTCAAGATTGAAGAAGCTTCGTCGTAGCGGAGTACGAGCCATTGATTGCCGCGAGGGCTCCACATTATTGCAGCACGTTCTCTCATGGTGGACAAAAGTGGATAAGGATTCTCCAGCGAGCCTGGTGGAAGGTGTGAGAGTGGATCGAAAATATCGTGTAGCTCTATCGATTGGCTTTCCATGAACACTGGAGCCCCAAGGTAACGACTGTCTAATTCGATGAAAATTTAACGGTTGAAGTATAAATGCCAGTTCACGGAAGGTGAGCATATATCGAAATTAGATTTAAGTATTATATTAGGGCGACAGTTAGACGGCACCTAAATGTTGCTTGTTAGACCAACTCAATTCGTTTCATTGCTCGCCGCAATTGATTGCGGACACACGATAAGCGCTCTTTCAAAGAATCGTGCTCGACAAGACTATGCCGGAGCGGGCCTTCACACTCGCAAAGAAGGTGAACAATACTTAAGGACTACATTCATTTGATCACACTCCGATCACAAGACTGAATGAATACTTCTTTGTGAGTACCATTCAAAGTGGGATAATCACCGTGATTTGAAGGGGTCAGGCTCTGAATACATTTGGGACTGACCTCGACGATGCCCCCGCCTGTGGTGCCTCAGGAACAAACACAAAATACTTCCGTCGAAGTTCCTGTAGCTCTTTTGTCGAAGAGCAGCCATCAACGATGGTTACTTTGGCTCATCTTTAGAATCCCCAATGCATGAGAGAGTGTCCGCCGTGAAAATTATTAGCACCGCCACAAGCTTTCCGGACTACTACTACCCGCAAGAACAGATAACGACCGCACTAGGAGATTACTGGCAAGAAACCTTACCCAATCGCAATGCCATGGAGCGCTTCCATCGCAACGCCGGCGTGAAGGGAAGGCACCTGGTAATGCCGCTTACAGATTTTCCCAAGATCAAAGACTGGGGAGAGTGCAATGATATCTTTATCGAGCAGGCTATAACGTTGGGCAAGAAAGCCATTCTTGATGCCCTTGATTCGAAGAACATCTCACCCAGGCAGATTGGGGCACTCATATTCGTCTCTATTACAGGGATCTCGAATCCTTCGATTGACGGTCTTCTTATGAATCACGTCGACTTCTCCGACAATCTCAAGCGCATTCCAATCTTTGGGCTTGGTTGTGTGGGTGGAGCGGCTGGCATCGCGCGTGCATCGGACTACCTGAAAGCATACCCATCCGAAATGGCGATGGTACTGTCAGTGGAGCTCTGCTCTTTGACGTGGCAACGAGCGGACTTGACTCCGGCACACGTAATCTCTTCGGCGCTCTTTGGAGATGGAGCTGCCGCCGTCGTGATGTGCGGATCGGAGATAGAAAGAGAAGGCCCAAAAATAGTCGATGTGCAATCAGTATTCTATCGGGGCACCGACAAGGTCATGGGTTGGAACATCACCGCAGACGGTTTTCGCGTCATTCTGTCTTCCGATGTACCAAAAATGGTACTGGAGCACCTACGGACCGACGTCGAGCAATTCCTAGCTAAGCACGGTCTGGTCATTGAGGACATTGGCTCGTGGATTATGCACACCGGAGGTCCGAGAGTTCTCGAGGCCGTCCAAAGTGCCCTTGATCTGCCTCGTGAGGCGCTCGAATCCTCCTGGCAATGCCTGAGCGACATGGGCAATCTCTCTTCAGCCTCGGTGCTTGCAGTCTTGGACAGAATAATCAAAACAGCGCCGCCGGCGAAAGATACTTGGAGCATACTGTCGGCGATGGGACCGGGATTTTGCTCAGAGCTAGTATTACTCAAGTGGTAGCTGGATAAGAAAGGAATCAATATTAATGCTCAAAAGTCTCAGCGATGTATTGATCGTAGGTGGTGGACCAGCGGGCTTGGCTACCGCAATTGCTCTTGCTGACAAGGGAATTGGCTCGACCATTGTCGATTTCAACAAGCCCCCCATTGATAAGCCTTGCGGTGAGGGATTGATGCCGGACTCGCTCGACGAGCTGTCGAGGCTGGGAATCTCAATTCCTTCCGAACTTGGATATGCTTTTACTGGAATTCGTTTCAGGCGAGACGACCATAGCATCGAGGCCGATTTCCCGGAGGGAAGCGGACTTGGCGTCCGCCGGACTGTACTTCACAACGCCCTTTTCGAAAAAGCCCAAACCAAACCGGAAATTCAATTTGTTTGGAAAAAGAACGCTAAGCTTGGTAGCAATGGGACAGCGCTGGTAGGCGATCAAGAGATCAGGTACAAATGGCTCGTTGCTGCTGATGGGCTCAACT
>CAZISK010001046.1:0-2876 GCA_964541355.1 uncultured Candidatus Obscuribacterales bacterium | reverse complement strand
TTGTTCTCTGGAGACCACCTGTATTACAGCAGGGGAAGTAAGCACCTCGATGCCTTCAAGGACTACTGTTGGTATTCCTGGGAAGAGCAAACTGCATCGATGGAAAAATTGCTCTCAATAGATTTTCAGTGGGTGCTGCCGGGTCATGGAGAGCGCATAAAGTTGAGCGCTCTTAAAGCGCGAGCTGAACTTAAGCTTCTCACCAACTCAATGAAGGCCTAGGCAATCAAAGCTCTACTGGCATCCTCCGCGATACGGGCGACGCAATGCGCGCCCGATTAGCAACCTAGCCCGCAGCTCGCAGCAATGTTGAGGCGATTTATGTCGCTTTGTCAATGGCGGCAGTTCAGCAACTTTTTAGGCGCAGGCAAGCGCCTTTTCAAGTCGATGATGCGGTCCAATCGGTTACGATTTAGCTTGTACAATTTATAGATACAACGATTCGGCTGGGCGCCCTCCTGCGCGCGGCAGCAAGAATCAGGTGGATCTCTGGCAGGTTGCGGATTTTTCATGGACCAGACAAAGTATCAACCGCTATATCTCAAACACCGGCCCCAATCGCTGGGTGACCTCGTCGGTCAGAAGTCTGTCGTGAAAACGCTGACCAACGCCATTGAGAACAAGCGCATAGCTCATGCATATCTTTTTACCGGTCCAAGAGGGACGGGGAAGACTTCCTCTGCCAGGATCCTTGCCAAGTCGCTCAACTGCGAGCAAGGACCGACGGTTACACCTTGCTTGACCTGCGCCTCCTGCGTTTCCATTAAAGAAAGCAGTTGCCCCTCCGTCTTCGAGATCGATGCGGCATCCAACAACAGCGTAGACGACGCCCGCGTTTTAATCGAACGCGCACCGCTAGTGGCCCAGGGCGGACGAAACAAGCTTTACATCGTCGACGAATGCCACATGCTCACCAAGGAAGCTTTCAATGCATTGTTGAAAACCATTGAAGAGCCGCCACCCAACGTAATTTTCATTCTGGCAACGACGGAAGAGCACAAAGTTCCACCCACGATTCTGAGCCGCTGCCAGAGGCTGATGTTCCGCCTCGTCAATCATGACGAGCTGGCAGAACACCTTGAGCAAGTCGCACAAAAAGAAGGAATCGAAATCGAAAAGTCCGCGATCGAGCTTATCACTCGCAGGTCTGGAGGCGGACTTCGCGATGCCCTTGGTTTGCTCGACCAGGCCAGTTTGCTGGCAAGACCTGGAGAGCCGGTCTCGCAAAAGGACCTTCTCGTTCTTCTAGGAGCACTCGACGAAGATGTGCTGCTCACGCTCAGCCGGGGTATCTTGCAACGCGATGGGAAGGCGGTGCTCGAAGCCATTACTGGATTGGTAATGCAAGGACGAGAGCCAGCCTTGATCGCACAGGAACTGGCGAAGCATTTTTTGAACTTGACGAAGGCATCCTACGTTACTCAACAAAGTGGTGGACAAGAGACCAACCGCTTCGTGCTTGGTTCTCAGTCGTATATAGATGGACTTCTTGATCAGGCGCGATACTTCGAGCGCAGCGAACTCAGCCAGATGGTGGAGCAACTCGACAATCTAGAACAATCGCTGAAACGCGCCAGCCAACCGTCAATGACGCTGGAGATCGCCTTGCTGTCATTGTGTCACCGACACGACATCGCCAGCATCAAGCAGCTCGAGAACCGCATCAATCAACTAGAAGAGCAGATCAGTCAAGGCGGCGAGATCTCGAATCGTCGACAGGCAGAGCCATCTCATCGACCGGCCACTCCGCTTCCGTCAAGGCAAGAAAACAGTCCTCCACCAAGACCGGCACCGGCTGCTCCACCATCTGCTCCAGCTCCAGCGGCTGCTCCAATGCCTAGCCCAACGGCGGCTCCAGCGGACACACCGTCTACTGCGATGGACAGTAGTGAATCAACGTCAGCACAACCGGAAACGGCGCCTTTATCCAGCCCTACGGAGAGTCAGCACCCGCAGGAGGCAACCGAAGAGGAGGGAACCTCTGCTGTCACAGCGACTCCGGCACCAGAAATCCGAGCCACTTATTCTAATGACGAAGAGGATTACGATGACGAGAGCGATATGGATGACAATGCCGATCGACCATCGCATACGCCGCCACCTACTGCGCAGCCGTCCGCAACCATTCAATCACCTGTCGAACGTCTTCCAGCCCCTGCCGCTTCGGTGCACATCCCGAGGGAAGGCACAGGCGAAATGACCCATGGACAGCTGGAAGAGTTGTGGTCCGATCTGCTTGATGCACTCCACAAGCGAAGCATTCCGGCATACAGTCTCGTCTCGATGCACGCGTTCCCTGTGCGATTCGAATCGAAAACATTGACAATAGGGGTACACAGAGAATTCTTTCAAAAGTCTATTGAAAACAAAACGAACAACATTATTGTTGCTTACAAGGACTTGAGGAACGATGAGATTCGAGTTCTCGTGAAGGTTGTGGATTCAGGCAAAAGCGAATCTCCAGCAAAAGCAACTTACAACCCGACTGCGCCAAGAGGAACAAACGAGGCGCCGCCGGTAGCCCAGAAGCCACCTACACCAGAGCCCATTAGCTCTAATGTGGCGCTGCAGCAAGATCGCATCGAGCCACCAACTATGGCTCATTCAGCACCGCAAGCACAGGCTATGCCAGCCTCTTTAACAGACAGTCGCATTACGATTTACGAGGCGGAAGATTCTAACGACGATAGTTCTCCATCGGCAATAACCACTCCTCAGCCTGCCCCAAAGACTATTGAAAGGAACGAGCTCGAAGTTCCCAAAGAACCCACTTTTGGCAATATGAATATCGAGGATACGCTCGACTCGTCAAAAATTGCAGAGGCTTATAAAATTTTTGAAGGACCCGGCTCCCGGTTGATTGGTTGATTGGATAG
>CAZISK010001045.1:0-2880 GCA_964541355.1 uncultured Candidatus Obscuribacterales bacterium | reverse complement strand
CATTATTGCAATGCGGAGCGGTGAGATCGTCGCGGATAAGCTAATCGAGGAGACCTCGATGCAAGATGTTGTCGCACAAATCATGATTGCCTAGAATAAGCTCACTTGTCTGTGAGAGTTAGGATCCCAACGTCGAAGTCCTCGACGGGATACTCCGCACGATTGAGCTTTCGACTTAGCCCTCTTCGAAGCTAAGATTAACCGGCTTGTTCTGCTCCGACAGAATGTGTTTGATATCGGTCGTTTCGACATCACTGGACACTGCATCGAGAGCGACTTTCGTGAACCATGTCTTGCCGCCACCGCTCAACAATACGCCAAATGCGATCTTATCGCTGGTGTCTGGAACATCTAGAATGCACTCGTAATAATTCCAATCGGTAGTGTCCTTGATCGGATTGTGTTGCATATTGTCGAATCCGAGTATCTCTCCGTCGGGTCCGTCGATGCGCATCCAGAGGGCTGCCCAGCCGACCTCCTCGGTCTTTATTTTGGCGCTTAGACGTACACGCTTGCCCACGTAAGATGTCGCTTCAACCTGTTGCATGAGCGTGCCAAAACCGGTGGTTCGTGCACTTAGCGCCTCGATGAGAGCGCATCTCGAACCATCCATCATCTCTCTAAAATCGACACACATTTTGAATCTGTCTGGATGACTTCCGGCGGGGAACCAACCAAGCGGAGCTCGGCAGCCACCACTAACGGTGTTATCGTCTTTGTCATTAAAGGTAAGATTGACTGGCGATGAATTCACCAGTTTCTTTGCATTGGCGATCGATGCGGGTTCCTTTTTCTTCCTTTTGGCTACGGTCCCGTGCGCACCAGATGTCGGAGTATCCTGGGCTACCTCCTCTAGCTTGAACTCTTTGAACCAAACAGTACCGGGACCATCGAGTGTGCCGCCAAGATAGATATTGTCACTTCCTTCGGGAATGTCGATGATGCAATCGATATTCGTCCAATCGGTTGTTCCTGTAATCTTGCGATCATCCATATAGTCATAACAAATGGAAAGTTTACGACCTGCGTCAGCTCGATAGAAGAGTCCAGCCGATCCGGCTGAGTCAGTTTTTACCTTGGCGGATAATTTTAGACGTTTTCCAACATACTTGTCTGCAAGAATTGCTTGCAAAAGTGCACCATGGGCGCCATCACTACATTTGATGAACGCCGCTGCCAAGTCGTCTTTCTTCGACGGTTCCTCGATACCTATCGTGGTCTCTCCGCCGGCTCGGACTTGCTTGAACCAACCAGTAGGGGTTTTGTTAATCGATGCGTCTTTATTCTCAGAGCGAATACCCTGGGAGAAGTCGAGATTGATTGGATTCTCGTTCTGATACTGAATCCCGCATGATCTGTTCATATCACCGGTGGTTTTCACATCTTTCGAAACGGTCTCGAACTCCAGGTCGTCGAACCAGACGATACCCGTACCGGACAGCAGAACACCAAACGAGATGTTGGTGCTTTCCTGTGGAACATCGAGCACAATCTCGTACTTCGTCCACTCCGTGTTACCTGCAATTGGTCTGTCCTGCATATTGTCGAAGCTGGCTATCTTCTTGCCGGCATCGACGCGCATCCAGAGTCCCGCCCATTCCTTCACGTCTTCGGATTTTATATAGGCGGATAGTTTGATGCGCTGTCCTGAATAGCCGCTTGGGCTGAGCGATTGCATGAGTGTGCCGAATCCATTGATCGACGGATTGGTGGATCGGATGCGCGCGCACCTTGTTCCAGAATGTTTTGTGTCGTCGCAAAGCCCCATGTCATAGTTCTTGGGGTGGCTTCCTGCTACAAGCCAGCCATTCGGAACGACAGATGTTTTGGGTGTTGGTGACATTTGAAGGCTCCGTGAAGTGTTGGTGGTCGACTTTTGTGGCTCCGCGGTAGCGCCTGGGGCGGGCGGTGTGCAGCCGAGAAGTAGTGCAATCGCGAGAGCGTGTTTCTTCATGCGGAATTTCGGTGCATAAGAAGTAATGGCCAGAATAGGTGAAAAGTCTCGTCACTGCTCTTACGAGCATACGAGCTCGTCAATTTTAGTCGATAATTTCAATTCTGATGGTCTGTCATCTCTACTCAATACCGCAGTTGTTTTCGCACGAAACCCATTTAATTGATGCCAATCCAGCGTTGATTGTCTGAGCGTTACAGCCTTTCATTCAGATGCCACAATCCCGTAACGAACCTGTAACAGATTAACCCTATACTTCAATCATGGAAGCGGAGGGTAGGTCAGTCGCGTGCGATTGACTGGCGTTACTATGAGGATGTGAGAATGGGGCTTGATAGTGTTAACTATGGCGACAGCAAATCCTTACCAGCTATAAATGGGCCGCAGGTCAGTAGTATCGAAGGCTACCGCTGTATCGGTACCGGGTTTGGTGGCAACTCCAGTGCCGAGAAATTTCTTCCGAACACGTCAATCAGCTTCGTATCGGCGACACCAGATGCTGGTAGCGATGCGAAAACGGACGGTAAGCCCGCGGTCAATCCCGATCCTGAGGCGGAGAGCAAAGCCATCTCCGACCGAGTCGAAGCTCACTACAAGAGGGTAATTCAACCGTTTTCCGAGTTAAAAGATACTGCCACTGCAAGTGAGATAATCTCCGCATTCGATCAGGCGATTGAGCGTGCGAAGGAGTTGAACCCCGCCGACATTGCTAAAGTCAGAGAACAGATTATGAAGGGTATGCCTGTCGTGAAGGAAGGCGACAAGCCGGATGCAGCCACCCGAGAAAAAATTGAGTCTCTTAGTAAAGACCTCGAGAAACTGAAACGCATTGAGCAGGCAGAGGCTTATCTGCAAATCCAGCGCGGCGTCGTCAAACTTCAACGTGGTGGTCGACCACGAAGGCTCGGTACGCCTCGCGACAGACT
>CAZISK010001044.1:0-2881 GCA_964541355.1 uncultured Candidatus Obscuribacterales bacterium | reverse complement strand
AAAAAATTCGGTGGCTCAGGAGATTCCATAGCATAATCATTGCAAGCTGCCTCAGTCCAACGAACTGCAAAGAGATTCTTCATCAGGTCCACACGAGATTAGTCGAGCATTGGGAGCTCTACACCGTCGAACAGGCGATAAAATCCGCGCACGATTTGGGAAGTGTCGGCGACCCTCTGAAGAAACAGCTTATCAATTTCATAATCGACATGTTTGACTCTCATACATCACACTTCCAGCGAGGTCAGTTGATTTACGCTCGGTCACTAATTCGCATATTCGGCGACGAGCAAGCCGTCTTTCGCTTCGAGGATGTTAGCAACAAGTATTGGCAGCAATGATTCTCTGCAACCGCGATACAAAGTAAGAAGCGCTCCGGGAGAGTGTGGAGCGCTTCTAGATGTGCATCGGATTGGCAGAAAAACTCGAGGCTCAAGTTCAGAGTCAAACTTGGATGTAAGTCTCGCTTCCTTCAAAGACCAACAACTGGAAGCTTACGATTTTCCCCATGACCAAAGCCGGACATACGCGTGACAGAATTAGGTCTAGCAGTCGAAAGCCGGAGAAACATATTCTCTCTGATGCAGATTTAGCGGTTTATCTTCGAATGAGGAACCAATGGAATGAACTCTATATCGAGTCTAATCTTGTCGAACTCGGCGTTACAACCCAGAAAGGATACCTGGACGAGACCAATTTCTGGCAGGCTCGCAGCTCATAAACTTCTCTCAATAGCCCTGAATGTCTAAAGCGCCTGTTGCTGGCTTAGATAATAGTAGACCCCACGCTGAGCAACGAGCGATGCGTGCGTGCCTCTCTCGACAATATGTCCATCCGACATAACCAGGATCAAATCAGCATGCCGCACCGTGGCAAGACGGTGAGTCACGAAAAAAATGGTTCGATCAGTCAGTTTTGCAAGCTGCTCGTGCAAAAGGCGCTCAGAATCGCTATCGAGAGCACTTGTGGCTTCGTCGAAAAGAAGGATGGCTGGGCTCTTTAAAAAGGCGCGAGCGATTGAGAGTCTCTGGCGCTGGCCGCCCGACAGATTCAGACCGCCTTCGCTAAGCTGCGTGTTGTAGCCATATGGCAAGGCCGAAATCGTATCATGCAATCCTGCCGCTGTCGCAGCTTCAATCACAGCTTCCAGCGGTGCGTCCTGGCAGTAGAGAGAGATGTTCTCTCTAACAGTGCTTTTGTATATATACTCATTCTGCGAGACAATTCCAAGCTGCCTGCGATAATCCGGAAGCGACCGGTGTTGAAGCTCCTGACCATCGATAGAGATACGCCCCTTCTCAGGCTTATATAATCCGGCAATCAATTTGAGCAAAGTGCTTTTCCCGCTGCCACTGTGTCCTACTATGCCAATGGTCATACCTGGACGCGCTTCGAATGTGACATCCGAGACTGCATTGCCCGGCGCAAGGTCAGCATATCGAAAGCTGACACCTTCAAAATTGATTCGTCCTTTAAGATTGTGCGATGGGATCTTCAGCTCCGGTTGTTCTTCTTCGGGTATAGCTGAGAATATATCGCCCAACCGTTCAAATGAAATGTTGACCTCTTGAAACTGATCCCACACCTCCGTAAGCCTCAGAATCGGCTGCGTTGCCATGCCAACCATGATGTTTAGTGCCATCAGTTGTCCAATCGTCAACTGGTTGTTCATCACTAAGGTGGCACCGATATAGAGCATGGCCGCTTGCCCAAACACATTGATGATTCTCGACGTCGACTGAGCGATGTTGCGCGCGAATGCCTCCCTGTTGCGAGCATTGAGAGAGTCCGCAAAGAGCGGCTCCCACTTCCAGCGCGTCGATTTTTCGATAGCCCCCGACTTGATCGTCTCAATTCCCCTTATCGTCTCCATGATGAATGAGTTACTGAGAACGTCCTTATCGAATGCACGTCTGCTTAGCGTCTTGAGGAACGGGGTGTACGCCACTACCGTAAGTGTCAGTAAGCCGATGTAAACCAAAACGCCTAGAGCATATTGGGCGTTGTAAAAGACAACGGCGGAAAAATAAATGACCGCCATTCCCAGGTCCAGGATAATCGTGATGCTCGAATTGGCTATGAAATTGCGGATCTTCGCGTTTTCACCAAAGCGTGCAACAATCTCTCCAATGGTTCTATTTTCGAAAAACGGCAGCGGCAAACTGAGAAGATGCCTGTAGAACTCGATATACAAGGACTGATCGATCTTGGTAGATAAAACAACCAGCAGCCATTGTCGGAGAAAAACAATTGCAGTCTGGAAGACCGAAAAGAGCACCATTCCCAGAACGATCATATCGAGCATAGAAAAAGATTGATGGACAATTACCCTATCGACAACGATCTGCGTTGTGAGTGGCAGAACCAGCGAAAGGACCTGGTAAGCTAAAGTTGCGATGAAGATGTCACGGGCGAGACCCTTGTGACGGAGAAGTATAGGATAGAGCTGCTTGAATGCAGAGTTAGCTATTTGAATGTCTTTGAACGCAGTCGTGGGCGAAAATTCGAGAACCGCCCCAGAGAACCTTCTGGAGAACTCTTCCAGGGGCAAACTAAGCAGCCCGTTAGCTGGATCACCGATTATGACCGACTGTTTTTTGAATTGAAAAACAACGACGAAATGATTTCGATCGACATGACAAACAGCCGGCAGCCTAATTTGCGCAACCCCAGCTCCGCTGGTTCGGTAGGCACCAACCTTGAAGCCGAGCTTCTCACCGGCCTCCGCAAGTGCCAGCATGCTAGTTCCATAGCGGCTGACTTTGCACATGTCGCGGACGGAGTTGGCATCAAGACGACGCCCATAGAACTGCGCAATCATGTTGAGACATGTAGCTCCGCAGTCCATTTGACTCTGCTGTATGACGGAAGGATAATGACC
>CAZISK010001043.1:0-2897 GCA_964541355.1 uncultured Candidatus Obscuribacterales bacterium | reverse complement strand
GCGGTCATTGTCGGCGTCGCGCAACAGGGCGTTCAGGTTGGCGGTCTCATCGCCTTGTGTTATTGGATTGCGCGCCTGCTCGAAGATTACGTCGTCATTCCCAAATTCGTCGGGCACGTGATCGAGCTTCATCCACTGGCCATCATATTCGCTGTGATCTGCGGCGAAGTCCTGGCAGGCGCGCTCGGCATGCTGATCGCCATTCCAGTAGCGGCCGCTATAAAACTCATTCTAGACTTCGCATATCCAGCGGCAAACGGCCACTCGGCAATTCATGTCGATTCGAATATGCTCGACAAATCCTCGGACGTCTCCGACATAATCATCGAGCTCGGATCGCGCCATGAGTCGCATTCCGAAGCCGAACGTTCCAACCGATAATCAGAAATATATTTGTAGGTCGTTTCCCAACCGTTTTTGCACTTGGTCAGGATTCGGTCAACTTTGACATTTAACATGCAGCAAAGCCTGGGGATAGGCTTAGTTCCTTTTCAAAACTGAGGAGACTCCGCATGGTCTACAATTCGTTCGATCAACCTTCCGGAACTGCGGCGGCTGCACCGGATTTAACCACAGTAGTCAGCGATGCCTGGTCTGTCGATATTCGTAACGCTCGGCCGCCGGAGAAGCCACCAGAACAACAAGAGCGCCAGGAGCAAGAAATTCCGCCGGCGCCTTCGATGGAACAGATGGCGGCAATGCGAACGGCTGCTGAAGGAGGTCGCCTCGACGACACTGCCGCTGTTGTTTTTCTTAGAGGATTAGCTACCAATGGTACGCGCGGTCTCGCTGAAGCGAGAGATGCGCTCAATCAACACCTGCTGGGTCAGAACAGCGATTACAGAGCTCGCATAGCCCGCGTCGACAGCAACGGTGAGGTCAACTTCATCGTGATGCTGCAGCGCGACGGTGAAAATCTGAATAACATGGCGCTGGATGTAATGCGCAACGGCAGAGACAGCCAGTATGCCGGACGAGCCATTCGCTTTCAAGTGACTCCGCAGCCGGCACGTCCTGACGCTTAGTAAGTACCGCACCACCGGCAGTGCCGACACTCTATGACGGAGCGCGCTCCGCGCCAAGAATAGCGCTCCGTCATATCGTCAGTCGGTCATTTCGTTAATGAACGTCGTGCGTGGAGACAGGAGCGGCGTGATGTCCTTGACCGACTTCGTCAGACATGAGCACCGACACAGAGACGATGTACGCTAGCACACCGAAGGCGAGATGGATGAAATTCAATTTTTTCAACTTAACCAGAAGAAGAAGTAGAAGGGCCGACGAAATTGCCACAATACCGGTCATCACTGTGTCTGAATCGAGATTCCACTTCGTAAAAGCCACCCCGAAAGCAACAGGAATGCAACTTTGAAAAACCATGGCTCCGGTTATATTTCCTAATGCCAATGTGTCTTTGCTGTTCCTCACCCACAAGATGCTGTTGATTTTTTCAGGCAGCTCCGTGGCGATAGGGGAGACAATCAACGACAACACCAAAGGTGGAAAACCGATGTCCTCAGCGATATCTTGAATGTATTCGACGAACAGCCAGGCACCGCCAACGATACCAGCCAGGCCAAGAAAAACCTGGGGCAGAATAAAGCGAAGCTTATTGGACCCTTTTTTCAAGATTCGGTCGATATAAAGTGCCTCTGGCGCCTCTCCGACCTCGCCCTCGGACTTGAATGTTCGCCAGAGATACAATGGATAGATCAACAATATCAGTCCCGCCATCACGTATCTGATTATCGGGTGCGTGGCGAATGCAGCGGTCACCATTGCTAAGGTGTAGGCCCCGATAAAAAATTTCAAATCCCGAGACATCACCGAAGTATTGAACTTCAGATCTTTCGCGCGTTTTCCACCGGCAGCAAATGCCATCCCGGCTAGACCGCAAAGACCCAGAGTAAGCGTGCTGAGCATGAATGGAGCGCCCAGGATGGCGCCTATGCCGACTTCGTCACCATGTCGAGCGCCGAAAAATAGCACAGCGACAATCGGAATGAGTGTTTCAGGTAGCGCAGTACCGACCGCCGCCAGAACGCTCCCGACAACACCTTCGCTCAGCTCAAGACGCTGCCCCAGCCATTCGATACCGTTTGTAAAGAGCTCGGCGGCCGCAACGATAATGACGAGCGCCACCAACATGAGTCCAACTTCAAAGATCATCATTCACACCAGGCTCTCTTTCTGGCAGAATAGCAGAAAGCACTTCGGCATAACTTAAACACGGATAGTTGAGATGATAACCTCAAAAGATGTCGAGCATGTGGCTAAATTGGCCAAGTTGGCGCTCACAGAAGATGAAAAGCGCCTCTATACCGATCAGCTCAGCCGCATTCTGGAGTATTTTGGACAGCTCAATAAAATCGATACAAATGGTATCGAGCCGATGTCACACGCTTTACCAGTCGTTAATGTCATGAGAGAGGACGTCGTAGTGGCTCCTCCAGGACATCAAAGGCTGCTGTTGAGCGCGCCCGAAAGCGAAACAACTGACCAGGGTTCCTTCTTCCGGGTACCCAGGATAGGGGACTAAAGATGAGATCAAGAGCACAAGCGCCAGGGGAGAGAAACAGCGAAGGTTTTTGTCCCTCCATCTCCCGATGCAAGCGCTTTTCTCGTAAAGCCGATCTCACCCCGAAATGCTCAAACTGGGGCGTCGTGCCGTATAGTAAAGGTTGGACTCATTCATTTCGATTGGAGGTCTTATGGACACCAGGTATGTATTCGTAACTGGTGGTGTGGTTTCCTCTTTGGGGAAAGGCATCATAGCCGCTTCGCTGGGAAGGCTGTTGCGTGCCCGCGGCATCTGCACAACGATCGTCAAATTGGATCCATATCTGAATGTTGACCCAGGCACAATGAGCCCCTACCAGCATGGAGAGGTCTTCGTG
>CAZISK010001042.1:0-2897 GCA_964541355.1 uncultured Candidatus Obscuribacterales bacterium | reverse complement strand
GCATCCATTACCGAGTAGAACTCCGGCCGTGCCTCCCTAGTGATGTACCCCGCCGTCACGGCCACCGCCTTCAGACCAAGTTGGTGACAGGCTTTTGCCGTATCGATCGCGTACTCAGCCCAGATCACCGGATCGTTGTAGGTAAAGGCGACGCTGCGACAACCAAGACGTTGAGCAGCTAGAGCGATGTTCTCCGGGGTGGCCTTTTCGCTGAGGCGTTCGATTTCACGTGACTTGCTTATGTCCCAGTTCTGACAAAAGCGGCAGCCGAGGTTACATCCGGCCGTACCAAAAGACAAAATACTCGTGCCCGGCAGAAAATGGTTGAGCGGTTTTTTCTCGATAGGGTCGATGCAAAAGCCTGTGCTTCTGCCATAACTGGTCAGATACATATGACCATCTATATTCTGCCGGATAAAGCAAAAGCCCCGATCGCCATCCTTCAATACACAGGCGCGCGGACAGAGATCGCAGTGGAGCTTGCCGTCCTCGACAGCATGGTAATACCTGCCCTCCACCGTGAAGGGAAGGTCATTCGGGTCGACCAGATGACTTATGTCCTTTTTGCCGGTCATGATCTCACCCACTTTTTGAACGTTTTCAGCCATAGCTTCCTCTTTATCTTCAGTATATCCAGGCGCTGCGGATATTCGATTGTAAGTTTCCCGAGATATCACAAGTTTTTTCTCAAAAAATTTTGTCGAAAAAATCTATCAACAGTATAGAAATGCGTTAGCGTGGCAAAAAACTTGGAATTTGCATCATGTTCGACCAAGCAGTGAACAGCGAAATTGAGCTGAATAAAAACGGATCTAAATCAAAAGACTTACTATCGGAAGTCAACTGGTCCGACCTCTCCAACAAAGCAGAGAAGGCGACCGACAATGACGTCAAATTGCTCAGCGAAAATCTAAAATCGACCTGGACCGATGTCACATCAGTCTCCAGGGTGGCATGCAAGCACATGGCGGCTACAACCAAACCAGGCGAGCATCACCATCACTCAGAAGATGAAGGCAGAGCCGACCGACCTATCAAACTTGGATATCAGCTTCTTGGCGAGCTGAGCCTTTCCGTCATCAAGAAAGTCAAGCAGGTTGGGACAGATGTATGGTCCTGGCTGGCTCGCGACAACAGCAAAGACAATGGCAAAGACGATAAGAGCGCTCCTCCTACAGGCGCTCCTTCCGATAAAGCCGAGGGACTGGATGATCAAGATGTTGACCAGCAAGAGCCCCTGTTTTTATCGACTTTCAAGGACATGACCCCCGATAAGCTCAGGCAGATCTGGACCACCGTATTTGGTGAATCCAACGTCGAAGCAGCGCTGGCTCTTTTTCCAAGCGCGCTGGTCAAGCAAGAAGCCATCTTGTTTCAAGACAATCAAAAGGACAAGCCTGGAAAATCCAGAGAACGGGCGGGCGAGAAAGACGATTCCCTGTCACCTGCACCTGTCGGAGATGGAGTCTTCGGCGCCGAGCCAGGCGCGGAGCTCAAAGTGGATGGCAAAAAGGTGGAATACACCGACAAGACCAAAAAGGTGAAGGTCACTACTGATGGTGGCGGAACGGTCAATGCCGAAATCAAGAACGACAAAGACCAGATAGCCAACGTTATAGCCAACTCAAACGGAGAACGCGAAGTAACCATCGACGGGAGGCGGGTCCTGAAGATCGGTCGCAACGGTTTCAATGCCGGCGACATACACTGCGACGGAAAAACGCTCAAGCAGATTCAAGATGGAATTCTCAAGATGCAGTGTGACGCCGATGCACTGACGGAGTTCTTCGACAAACTGGTCGTACGCGCCGACCTCACAGCAACGACGCCGGAGCAAGCGCTTGATAATCTTCGCGCCGAAAATCCCGACCTCAAACCAGATAACGCCTACTTGATTCAATACGTTGGCGGCTACGCACTGTTTCATCCCTCTCTGGGCAGTTTTATCAACTTTCATAAGAATGACGCGGGACAACTCGAGCTCAAATACGATCTGGGCAACGGCAAGCACCTTCTACGTTCACCCCAAGGCGAATTATTTGTTGTCGACGAGAAGGACAGTTCGGCCCAAAAGCTGACTGATGAACAGAAGAAACATGTTTTATCGAGTCTGGGCGTAAAAGCCGACATCATCAAAAAGCTGATTGACGCGATTGCAACCGGCGACACTGTGATGCTGCCCGATGGACGCAAACTTGTCATCGACAGCTGTTCGTGCCGGCTGACGGAGCCTGCACAGCCCGGACAGGCGCCGCTCGAGGTGAAGATCACCGAAGAAGGCTACGAGATCAAGCAGGGCGACCGTACGATCAAGTTCGAAAGACAGACAAAACTCAGGACAGAGTCCACGCCGGCAGGCGACACCACTATAAAGGTGGCTCCGGGCTTCGACATGCAAACAAAAGACTTTGTTCGCAAGGACGGAAGCTTTGTCTTGACAGACTTTCCCGACACGAAGCTCTCTGACAACGGCGATGTCAGGCTCCCAGACGGTACCAACATTGCTCCGAATAACGATGTCTTCTTCGCCAACGGCGCATCCATTCGAGGCGGTGAGCTTTATGACTCGAACGGCCGCCGGCTTGATTCGGCAACCACCGTACCCCAGAAAGCCACCCTCGATTCGATGGTCTCGCAACTTATCAGTCTGGCGGCGTCGCTGTCAGCCCGAGGCAGCTCCGCCAGCCCAACCGACATTGCGCTGCTGGAAGCCAGCATGTCCGTGGTTCAAAATTTCATGACACTTTTCAATGCCACCGGCAATTCCTCTGTGGCCAACAGTTTGCAGCGTTCCTGGGCGATTCTGAATGAGTCGCACGGAAAGGCTCAGCACGACTACAGAAGTAAACAGATGGACGACGACCAGTTCGAGCAAAGTGTCCGAGTATTTCTTGCTA
>CAZISK010001041.1:0-2898 GCA_964541355.1 uncultured Candidatus Obscuribacterales bacterium | reverse complement strand
CATTGCCACTAGCAGCGGTAGCAGCCTCAACAACGTCTTGTAGCGTCAGGTCGTACTGCTTTAGCTTGTTGGGATCTACCAGAATTTGATATTGCTTTTCTTCGCCACCTTGGACTACAACATTTGCGACTCCAGGCAGAGCCATAAGACGCCGGCGGATAGTCCAATCGACCAAAGTCCGTAGTTCCATCGGAGTTGTGGCACCGGTTGCATACAGACCTAGTTTGAAGACATCACCAGCTGCACTAGTAATCGGAGCAAGTGTGGGTTGTCCAGTGTCTGGGGGCAACTTGCTTCTTGCCGTTTGCAGTTTTTCCGAAACGAGTTGGCGAGCCGTAAAAATGTTGGTGCCATCGTTGAAGATAATTGTTATTACTGAAAGTCCGATTGTTGAAACGGACCTAACTATCTGCACATTTGCGGTGCCATTCAAGGCTGATTCAAGAGGGAGCGTTACTAGACTTTCAACCTCTTCCGGCGCGTAGCCAGGAGCTTCCGTAAGAACGACAACTTGAACCGGGGAGAAATCGGGAAAAACATCAATAGGTATATTGAATGTAGTCAATACTCCAGCCGTCAGGAGGATTGCTGCCAGCAATGTGACAAGCCATTTTTGATTTAAGGACCATTTGATTAGACTATTCAACACGTTCAATCACCTTAGTGTCGTCGACTGCATTGATAGGGGTCTTTGTATTTGCCTTCATCCGCCAGCGAATAAATGCCCACACAATTCCTATTGCAAGCATCGTCAACACTCCGGAAAAGTAAGTAAGAAGCATCGTTATCTCTGGTCGAGCGCCACCACTTTCACCATGGTGATGGTCGTCGTGATCCTCGCTGGCTGCTTCCTTTGGCTCAGGTTCACTGGTTTTGTCATGATGACCGGCATCACTCTCATCATGGTGTTCACCTTGCTCATCGTGGTGTTCACCTTGGGCGTCATGATGTTCAGCATTCTCTTCCTCATCGTGGTGGTCACCGCCATGCAACATTGCATGCGCCTTTAACTGCGTTGCACCTTGTACGACAACAGGTGAGCCAGCCGACAAGCCGTCAAGTATTTCAGTCAATGAGCCTATTTGTTTACCGGTATGTACATAGACAGGTGCAAAATGATCGTCTTCTTTCACAAAGACAAGTGAGCGTTCTTGGTGCGTAACTATGGCTGTGCTGGGGACAGATAGACGCCCATACGTACTGCCTCCAAGCAAGATGCTGGCGGTGACAAACATCCCTGGGCGCAGTATGCTCTTTGGGTTATTGGTGACAATCCGGACATGAAGTGTTTTTGTTGTCGGATCAATAACCGAGCCGATATTCTCTATTTTTCCAGTAAGAGACTGCTTTGAAGGAGTCTCAATTTGTACTCTTTGACCCAGTTTGATCTGAGAAATCTGTTCTTGAAATACATCTACCATCACCCAGATTGGGCTAAGATTGACGATTGAGAAAATTTGCTTGCTGGGCTCTACACGTTCTCCCAACGTTACTTCACGTTGGACCAATGTGCCTGTCACGGGCGACCTAATAGCTAGATCAGCTGTAACAGAGCCATTTTGGAGAGAGTCTGTGATGGCTTTATCGGTCAGACCCATTATTTTCAATTGGCCCCTGCCGTTCTTAAGCCTGATTTTTAGTTGCTCTTCAAGCAACGCAATCTCTTGAGCAGACTTTTGTTTGAGGGTATTGAGCTTCAGCGCACTCTGTTCATATGCATTTTTCGCCTGCAGATAGTCCTTTTGAGCGGCTATTTTCAGCTTGACTAAAGCTTCTTGCCGTTCGAGAGTTTGTTTGCTCAACTCCTGTTCTTTCTCTTGGAGCGCGATCTGTGATTTGTACTCAATTTTTATGCGTGCAATATCTGCGGTCATTTGCGCTCGGACATTCAGTAGTTCAGTAAGTGCATTGGCTGCTTCTGTACTATGAATGATGACCAACGGTTGATTGATACGTACAAAATCTCCCTGTTTGACGAAGACACTTTTCACCACTCCGGAAACTGTAGGTGTGACTTGGAAAGATTGAGTCTCTGCTGCCTGTACCGCCCCTGTTGCTTTAATGGCATCTTGGATGGTAGCGCGCTTTGCAGGTTCGACTTTGATGTCGATCGCCTGTTGTCCTTCTGGGTCAATGTGAACGGGTTTTAGTTCGGCGCTGGATGCTGTAAAAGCATCATTGTCACCGTCGTGCGCAGTAACGGGGAACGCTAGCAGAATAGATGACAACAAGGCGAAAGTAAGACAATACGGCTGTTTCATGGCATGGTGCAGTCTAGTTTGGAGAGGGATAAACGAAATCAGACGCCCTTCTTGAAAGGCGTCTTCAGTGGTTTATACCAACCAAATACAGCTAAGCACTTGCCATTTGACGGATAATGGGGCCGGGGGAGGACGAGAATAGCCCTGTTTGTTTAGTATGGTTGTTAGAAAAGAAAAGTCGCTCAATACCGGCAATACGGATGTCACAACTTGAGGCTCACCAGATGGTATTACCTCGCTTCCCATGAGCACCGAATCATCGATACCGCAACTAACACAGCAATTGGGCTCATTCTCCATTGCCTGGCTAATTGAGACATTACTGGATTCGCAAGCTGAGTTTGACCCGCAATCTAAATCAGATTCGCAAACTGTGATTTCTAACGAACAATCGGAGGTGGGAGCGCAATGGCAACGCTCGGCGACCGCACTGCTTAATAGCAGGACGATTGCACAAAACATCGCTAACAAACTTTGCCTCATTACATCCGATTCGTTTGTTTCCTAAAAAGCAGTATACCGGAATTGGTTGCCAAGTTTGTGTGGTTGATCCTTTTAACCACTGGATGCAGGTCCTGATGGACGCTCTGCCATAGAAGAATGTTTTGACGATTGGGATGTGGGTTTCTTGACATTG
>CAZISK010001040.1:0-2900 GCA_964541355.1 uncultured Candidatus Obscuribacterales bacterium | reverse complement strand
GCGAGCAAGCGATTGATGATACCAATCCTATTGGCGCTCGCCGGCGCATCGCATTTCGAACATTGGTCGCGCGGACGCCGTTCTACCAAGAGACGTACCAGATGATCAAAGATATTGAGCAACGTGAAGCTGAGGACAACGTTGCCAATTTGTTTAACTATGCAGTCAAAGAACCTGCGATCGAATGGCTGCACGTAGACGTCAACCGCTGGTTGGAAGCCGTTTCTGTCGACGACAGAAAAACGATTGTTCCAATCATCGA
Source organism: uncultured Candidatus Obscuribacterales bacterium (assembly GCA_964541355.1). GTDB lineage: Bacteria > Cyanobacteriota > Vampirovibrionia > Obscuribacterales > Obscuribacteraceae > JADYXR01. The sequence continues at coordinate 2,638 of CAZISK010001040.1, read as the reverse complement.
CAAATTTGCAGAGCCTATAGAAAAGACCATGCCGAACAACGGAGCATACTTCTTTTCCAGACCAAAAACGTCTACGAGTTCGAAATGAATCGACGATAGTTATCTCGATCGACCTGGGATCTGAAAACGATATTGTAACGGCATCTCGATCTGGGGACCGTCCTTCCGCTTTAGGAACGGAAAGTCATCAGCCTTTCCAGGCACGTGAATAATATAGTCGCATGGTCTGAAGCTATCCTTTCCGTATACCGGAATCATAAAGCGCTCACCTTGAAGTTTTGCGGTTTCAACAGCTTCGTCGAAATAGTTTTTGAACGAGCGTTCAGGAGAGCAAAGGTTGATAACGAGGGGCTTATGTCCAGCTTCTTTTGTCAATGTGGTGAGATAGTCTTTTTTCGTTGCATCAATGCCGGTGTGACCCATTCCGACAAGAGCCATTATTCTTGCTTTCGGATCCGCTTTGAGCTGCGCGTCCATGATCTTGGCCCAATGCGCCTCTCGAAATCGCGAGTCGGCTGAATAGTCCTTGTCTTTTGCCCACTTTTCCTTTTGCTCTTTCGTGATCTTCACATCAAGGCAGACGATTTTAATACCTTCATCCTTAGCTGCGTCAATCAGCTTCATGTACGATTCCGGACTCCATCCCCAGTCTTTTTTGAGCGCCTCGAGGACCTGATCGCGAGTTGCCTTGCCGGCATAATAATCGTCGATCAACTTTTGTCTTTCGCTCGGCAGCGCTTCCATGGCCAGGTGAGTGAAACCCAGCTTCTTGAACTGCTTTATGTTATCGCGCAGCTCATCGCGTAATTCATTTAGTGGATGCGTTTCACCGAAGAAAACGATCTTGCTCGCGTTATCCAGTAACTGTTTGTAGTCGACCGCTGACTTGAATTTCTTAACGGCCTCGAGTTGTTCTTTTACGTTTTGCCCATCGAAACTAAAGCCTTTTACCGCCACTTCTTTTTCCTGGCCGAAGGCGCGCGCGACTGCACCGATAGGACTGAGTTGCAGTCTAGTTGCCAGATCAATGATTCCCCTCTTGAATGCATCAACTTGAGCATCAGTCGGTTTCTCGTCTTTTTCCAGCGTAGCGACAGACGGTTTTTTCTTTTCTAGACCTTCCTTATCCTCATCAGAGATCGACGCAAGTTTCGGACGGAATATCTGTTGAATCGTTTCATCCCAAACGGTATTTCTGCCTTGTTGACGTTGTGAAAAATCTATATCTTGCATATTTAAAATTCTCGCAGCACTGACACATGTGCTGATGTATACGAGCCTAATTCATTTCCGACAGTCTGAACGCAGATCGGTGTAATCGTGCCAAGATCATTGCGGAAAGATGCGAACAAGACGATAATGAGCTGCGTAAAAACGCAAGTGTTTTCAGTTAATCTTCAAAGCCTCTTCAATCTTCTCTGTGCATCTGGGTATTCCTGCTCAGCGGCCTTTTGATACCACTCCTTCGCTTTTTGACGATTCCTGGTAACACCCAATCCATCTTCATACATTCTGCCGAGATTGGTCTGAGCGCTTGCATCTTCACGAGCAGCAGCCAGACGAAACCAGTTCATGGCAGCCTTATAGTCCCTGGTTACGCCGATACCGTGGCAGTATCGGTATCCCAGTGCGCTCTGCCCCCTGGGATCTCCGCCTTCGGCCGCCATCCGCCACCACTTCAGAGCCTCTTTCATATCTTGGGGAACAATGGTGTCGCCTTCGAAAATTTGTGCAAGACGTACCTGTCCATTAGTATCGCCATGTTCCGCTGCGCTTCTTAGCCACTTCATTGCTGCTTCTGGATTTCGCTGTTCGCCGGAGAGATGTAGGACTCCGATACAGGTCTCTGCTTCTCGACAGCCGTGCTTCGCTGCATCGCGGTAAAGCTCGAGCGCCCTCTTCAAATCTTGCTTTATGTAGAGTCCATTCTCATACATATTTCCAAGCGCGAGTTTTGCAACGGGGTCTCCTCTATTAACAGCCTTCACGAGCCAGTAGTAGGCCAACTTATAATCGCGCATCTTTCCACGTGCGGACATATGCAGAACGCCAAGGCACCGATATGCCTGTGTGTCACCGTTCTTAGAGGCCAGTTCATACATTTGAAGAGCATTCTCCAAATTTTTTCTCGTGCCGAGACCGTTCTCATACATGATTCCGGCCCTGACCTGAGCCTCTGCCAGACCGTGATCGGCGGCCTTCCTGGACCATTTAAGAGAATTTGCGAGACTTCGCTCGACGCCCAGACCGTAGTAATAACAGTAGCCCATCCAACTTTCCGCTTCGGGCAAGCCCTGCTCAGCTGCTTTTTGGTACCAGGAGAAAGCTTCATTTTTGTCTTCTCTGACACCGTTGCCTTTCAGTAGTGCATTTGCCAGCGACAGCTGTGCTTTCGAATCTCCTTCGGTCGCCTTTTGTCGCAACGAGTTAATTTGTTCAATGGAAGGCGTATTCTTGGCTGCCGAAAGGTTCTTCGGATGTTGGGCGCCTGTGTCCTGTTCTGATGAAGTCTGTTTTTGCCCGTCTGAATTGGCACGGTTGAACAATCCGGCTGGCTTCGTCGCTAGAATTGTTCCGGCACCAAATATGATGGCTGATATGAGAGCGATGGCGAGCGGGCGTCTCATTCTGCTGGATT
>CAZISK010001039.1:0-2901 GCA_964541355.1 uncultured Candidatus Obscuribacterales bacterium | reverse complement strand
ACAGCGCTCTTTCTGGCCGGATAAGGTAACGATTACATTGAAGCCGGCTTTACCTTCGCCTCTGGTTTCGAACCAAAGTGCACCCAGCACAAAGACCATGATGGCAAGCCAGATCTTCATGGCTCGAGACTGACTTGCCTTTCGAGGCTGACTTGAATCTGGTTGTCGTCGGTCTTTCGGGAGATTGCCGGTAGTCAAATTTGCCTCACCGGATTTATGGTTCTGCCGGGTGCTCTTCCTTCTCTTTCTCTTTAGTGGCGCTGTCACCAGGCGCTGGAGCCGGTGTCTCCGCTTGAGGTGCGGGAGCAGGAGCAGGAGTTGGAGTAGGAGCAGGGGTGGGCGTCGTGGAAGCCGAAGAAGGAGCTGTCGAGGTAGAACTGGTAGTTGTAGAGGTAGTAGTAGTGCTGGTAGCGGAGGCCGCTGCACTTTCGCTCGCCGATGGAGCCAACAGCGGATCGACCGGTGCGGTGTCCGCCGACGGTGTGGATCTCGATGTTGCCGCCGAGGGAGAGGCTTCTGCATCTCCGGGGATGATGGTACTGGTCGTGGTATCGGTCTTGGTGGCTTCCGGATCGGTCGGGTTGGCGGCCAGACCTTGATTGTCGAGAGTCGGTGCAGGCACGTCCAGACCTGGCGTGGGCTCGACGAATGTGCCAGCCGGGTGTGGGCGGGCCTGATAATAGGCTTCCATGAACTGTTTGAATGTCGGCGCCATCAAGCCACCACCGGTGATATGACTTCCGGGTATGGGCTTGTGCTCGTCATTGCCCGCCCAAATGGCTGTAGCCAGGTCGGGGGTAAATCCGATGAACCACACGTCACGAGCGTCGTTGGATGTACCGGTTTTGCCTGCGACCGGGCGATCTTTCAGTTTTGCTGCCGTTCCGGTACCCTTCTTAACGACGTCCTGGAGAATGCTTACAAGCCGTGCTACCGGTTCCACCGGGAATACTTTGTCGACCTTGGGCTCAAATACCTCGATGATCTGACCTCGATTGTTCTCGATCTTTCTGAGAACTTGCGGGGTTATATATACCCCTGCTCTGGCAAACGTGGCGTAAGCGCCTGCCATCTCCAGTGGTGACACTGAGGAGCTACCCAACGCCAGTGAGAGGTTTTTATCCAGCTGAGATGTGATACCAGCCTGTCGCGCCGTCTCGATAATACTTTCCATACCAAGTGCCTGTGCGGTTCTCACCGATGGAACGTTACGAGACAACATGAGAGCCGTGCGGACTGGGATCTTGCCCATGAATTTGTGATCGAAGTTCTTCGGTGCGTAATCCGGCAGTCCCCAACGCTGTTTTACAATGAGCGGCGTGTCTTCCACGATTGAATCCGGGCTCAAGGTACCGCGCAAAAATGCAGTCAGATAGACGAAAGGTTTGAACGACGAGCCTGTCGTATGCGGGTGTGTGGCTCGATTGAACTGCGCTGTCCAGAAATTGCCTACACCCCCTACAAGCGCGATTACGGCACCGTCCGGCACCGCTACTGATACCAGCGCACCCTGACTTATGCCTTTTGGAGACTTCTTGATTCGTTCGTTGAGGATGTTTTCAGCAAGTGTCTGGGCGACCGGATCTAGATTTGTATAAACTCTGAGACCCTGCCGCCTTAGCTCGGCCTGGCTGAAGCGGTCTCGAAGGAGCTCCAGCACATAGCTTATGTAATGTGGGTGTTTTTGCAGAGGGTTGGTTCCCTTCTTGAAGGTCAGCTTTGTTTTTTTCGCGTCATCTCCCTGTTTTTGAGTGATGTAGCCATACTCGACCATGCGATCCAGGATCTCTTGCTGGCGGGCAGTGGCCTTGGTTCGCCCCTTTTCGTCACCGAGCTCGGATGGTGCTTTGACAAGACCGGCAAGAAATGAGGACTCGGCCAGATTGAGCTCTGCTGCGCGCTTATTGAAGTAGCGCTTGGCCGCACGCTCGATTCCATAGGCGTTATTGCCGAAATATATCTGATTGAGATACATCTCGAGGATACGCTCCTTACCGTATCGATTCTCGAGGTTCCAGGCCATGTAGCCTTCCTTAACTTTTCGATCGATAGTTCTGCCCGCGTCCGGGAAAAACAGGTTCTTCACAAGCTGCTGCGTAATCGTAGAGCCGCCCTGCACGGTTCGTCCAGCCTTCAAGTTGGTTTGCAGCGCTCGTCCAATGCTCAGGAAATTGATGCCGTTGTGTTCGTAGAAATGGTGGTCTTCGGCGGCAAGGATGGCTTGCTGCATTTGCGTGGAGACCTGATTGAGAGGTACGCAGCGTCGGTCCTCGTCACCTTCCACAGTGCATACCATCTGGTCGTTGCGATCGAAAATCTGAATAGCTTCAATCGGCTCGTAACGCTCTACCAGTGTAATGTCCGGTAAGTCCTGCAGCTGTCCATATATTGAGGCGCCTAAATAGCCGAATCCGACAGCAACGCCGACGCAAATCAAAACGATGCAGAACTTGACCATCCTGCCGAAAATGGCGACTGGACCATTTTTCCTCTTTTGTTTTGCAACTGAGCGCCGTTTTGCCAAAGTGATGCCCCTGAAGCGACAACTGACATTATATCTCAGTCCATTCGTTCACAAGTGGTTGCAGAGTCAATCGATTGCGCTTCTGTATCTCGAATGGGGCAATGTCAGCCAGGATAGGGCGTATCGTAGGAAACAGGTTGTTTGTGCGTAAAGTTCTCTTGAACGCAACGAGCCTTGTGAATTCTGGGGGAAAGTTTTTTTGCTGTTCAGCGCGCCGTCACCCGACCACAAAGAGGCTTAGCGATTTTGATCAACTTGTCGTAAACCTTCAGAAAGACGTATGTTCCGATTAGCGGATGCTTGGAAAGCAGGTGTTTAGGCGGATTCGCTCCCTCAGTTGCAGGCAGATTTCATCCAGTTCGCTGTCAAAGCAAAGC